>NZ_JBFTRT010000076.1:0-24629 GCF_056399685.1 Pedobacter sp. 01N416 | reverse complement strand
ATGTTTTCTTGCGCTGATATATTCTAATCTCAACATCTAATCATCAATTTCCGTCCCATAAACTTTAATATTCTGACACAACAAGAAAGACTAAATAGTCATCCCTTTTTAAATAATTATCACCCCTTCTAAATCTTAAGGCTTGAGTACCTTTGATTTTTAACCTGAGGCCTCAGGTCCTACTCGATAGGACTGCTAAGGTCAAAAGCCTATTATCAGAACTGCACTCAAAGGCCTTAGGGAGGAGGGTAAACTGTAGAACATCAATGATGAAGATTAAATTAGTACAATGGATGACCTGTTTGGCACTGCTTCCCGCATTTTGCGAAAGCTCAACCGCTCAAACAAAAAGGAAACATGAGGAAAAGACATCTAATGAGGCGACCAATGGATTGGGAGATCGAAAATTCTGGCTGAAGGAATGGATAAGATTGCACGTCCAGTTATGCGGAGTCTGGCACATAATAATTTGCGGATCAATATGCCCACTACAATTTCGATACGCTCGGATAATCCCGAAATCCGCCAAAAGGTATTCCTGTGAAAGGGTAGTCTAATTTCAGCAAAGCAGCTGTTAAGTGCTATTGCAATCAGTTGGTGCGGATACTAAACTAGTGCTCTGAGGTAGGACTATGAAGCTTTTACTAAGGAAGAGGACGCATTTATGGGGTTCTATTCGATAAACTACGTTATAGATTTCTTTTAGGGTGGAACTGCCAATGATAGATTTTAAAATTATGTAAGCTATAATGGAGGCAAAAGAGGCCGGCTATACAGGAGAAAAAGGTGCCTGCTGAAGATTGATGACTACTTGCATATAGAAAGTGCAAAATTGGCAAGATATCATCATCAACAAATTCCTGCTTTATCCATTTTTTTGCAACTGATCTGAATTCGCATGCCTAAAATCCACTTTTCATTATATTAATGAGCTAAATGCGGCCCATTAAAAGTATAGTCCTGTTATTAGTCTCATTATCCATTTTTTTTCATTTTCTCTTAACATAATTTTGTTATTGAGGTAGTTTTAATTAAACCAAAATTTAACTATTAATTAACTTATTTTATTTCGATGAAACAAAAATGGTACTGCTTATTAGGTTTGATTATCACGATCTGTCTGAATCATGAAAGTGGTTTTGCATTCCAGCCGACAGTTCAAATACCTTTTTCTAAAGCTGATACCGTCCATAGATTACAGAAAAAAACAGTTAGAGTGTTGGATCAGGGCAGTTCCAGACCTTTAGATAGTGTCCGTGTTACGCTGGGAAAAGAATCTAAATATACCATTGAGGGAATTGCGGTTTTCGAGAACACTGACGATTCCGTTGTTATACTTTTAAAGCCGGGATATCATAGGGTGGGAAAGAGAATACCCGCTTCATCCTTAACTGTACGTATGGTCAAGGCAGAAGAATCAATGCCTGCATACTTTGTAAACACAGGCTTATGGAAAAATGCTGGTGAGGTGTTTTCCACTTCAGCGATAACAGTAACAGGAGCAGAGCTACGTAATGTGAATCCGCTTAGCCTGATTGATGGACTAAAGTTTTATGTGCCGTCATTATCGATAATGAGAGGAAACAATGATGGGGCTAACCCCAATATACTTCCTCAGCTTAAGTTGAATGGCACAGGTAATTTTCCGTTTTCGGCTACTGTTATAAACGATAATAATGGTGTATCAGGTGTGTTGAAGACACCCTCGGCTGCAGATTACATCGCATCGAGTATAACTTCGAACACTTCTCCGGTGTTTTTATTGGATGGTGTTCAGGTATCGGTTCAGACTATTTTGGATATCGATCTTAACCGCATTAAGAGCGTTACGGTTTTAAAAGATGCTGCGGGTACTTCGAGCTATGGTTTACGCGGGGGCAATGGGGTTATTGCAGTGCAGACTACTAAACCTCAGGGTAGATTGGCGATTTCGTTTACCGAACAGGTACAGATTTCCGCACCTGATATTTCTTCTTTCAAGCCTTTGACCGCTAAGCAGAAATTAGACATAGAGAAAAATTCAGGGCTGTTCAACGGACCTTTGGCCCCGGTTTTCCAAAAAAGATACGATCAGGCTTATAACAACAATGTAAATACCGATTGGTTGGCTGTTCCCCTCCAAAATGGACTGAGTAYGAAACATTCACTTGATTTAAGTGCGGGTAACGAAGATATCGCATATGGTTTGAGTGCATCCTATAATGACATTGAGGGTGTAATGAAAGGCTCTTTTAGGAAAAACCTTGATCTGGGCGCATATTTTGGTGGTCATTTTGGTGCTTTTTCCTTCAGTAATCATTTTTCTTATCTGGGGGTAGATGCAGCAAATTCTCCATATGGTGGGTTTGGTAGTTATGTTAAAATGAACCAGTACTGGCAGTTAAACGATCCATTTACCGGGAAATTTCAGAAAACAGTCGAGTCTAATGTACTTGCAAATGGCGATTTGGCTTATCTAAATCCAGCTTATAACGCAACCATTTCGACATTAGATGCTACAAATTATGCCCGCTATAGTAATCTAACTAGTCTCAACTGGCTGATTGGATCTGGGTTTCAGTTAAATGGAATGGTTAGCATCGCTAGGCAATCTGACGAAATAAATTATTTCCTGCCTCCCGATCATACCTCATTTGCCAATATTACTCCTGATAACCTATTTAAAAGGGGGCAATACAACTATACTTCCAACTCGTTTATGGATGTTCAGGGCGGTATCCGTTTACAGTATCAGAATAACTTTGGTAAACACCAGGTGTTTGCAAATGTGGGCATGAATTTATCACAGACCTCAAGCGAATCCGAAGGCATTGCAGTCAGTGGCTTTGCCACGGACCGTATAACTGATATATCTGCTGGAAACGGGTATTCAATTTCAAAACCGGTAAGCGGCAAAATAGTGACCCGTTATGTTTCTACCTTTGGCAATTTTGGCTATAGTTACAACGGACGTTATCAGATTGATCTTTCCGGATCAATGGATTATTATTCTGGGGTTGATATGGCTACTAATTCTGGTGCGATAGGATTCTCATGGAAGGTTAACCAGGAGCAGTTTCTAAATTCGGTAAAATGGATTAACCTTTTAAAGATCAGAGGCAGTTTAGGAATAGCCGGTAACCAGGGCTTTTTATCTTATTTGAACAGGACTACCTATAATTACTACACCGATCAGCAGTATGTTCCATCGGGTAGTGGTATAGGTACAATTGGAATTGGCTTAGGTGCCTACCTGACCGGTTTTGCAAATAACGGTCTGCGCGCGCCTCAAACGTTTAAACAGAATTTCGGACTTGACGCCGCTTTTTTCAATAACCGGCTAACATTGGCATTTAATGTATATAAACAATCTGGCTATAGGATGGTACTCCCGATAACTGCTGCTGCATCAACAGGCTACCAAAATTTTTCGTTTTATGATAACTATAGTGAAATAGAAACTAGAGGAATTGAAATCAGTGCGGTTGGAACGGTTTATAAATCACCTAATAATAACCTGAGGGTAAATGTTATGGCGAATGGTTTTCATGCAGCAGATAAGATTACAGCTTCAGGACCTTATTTATACCAGGTTAATAACTACAATAATTTCAGCGTTTCCCAAACTACCCTACAACCTTTATATGTGGCCGGACAGTCTGTTTATAGTATCTGGGCAGTTCCGTCCTTAGGCATTGATGCCCTGAGTGGCAAAGAAATTTTCCGGAAGAAGGATGGCAGCAGCACAACGATCTGGGATGCCAATGATAAAGTGCTGGCAGGCAATTTAATGCCCAAATGGATTGGTTCGCTGGGCACCGAAGTTACTTTCTGCCAGTTCTCCTTAAGTGCATTTTTTAACTATCAATATGGTGCTAAAGTTTATAATCAAACGATGGCAGATATCGAAAACGCATTAGTTGATGATAATTTGGATGCCCGTGTACTTAACCCTCAGCGTTGGGTGCCGGGTATGCCAGATGCCATCTATAAAGGGCTGTTTAATTCACCAACCTATGCAACAACCAGATTGGTCCAAAACGATAATAAAATTCAATGCTCATCAATCCTACTGGGCTATATGATCCCCAAAACAGTTGCAGAAAAGATCAAGGCGAGAAATTTAGGCCTAAAATTTATGGTGAACAATGCTTTTGAGATCGGTGGTGCTGATATGCAGCACGGAATTAATTATCCCTTCCAGCGCAATTACACATTCATTTTAAATGCAAACTTTTAAATCAGTTCCCATGCAGATTTTGAGAAAAAAAATAACAGCTCTTGCAGTGATATTAATGCTCTTTAGCATAATGGCCTGTAAAAAATGGGTTGACGGTACGCCGCAGCCCTTGCAGGTAGATGAATCGAAGGTTTTTTCTACCGAGCAGGGATTCAGGGAAGCTTTGAACGGCGTATACCTGCAAATGGGTTCGACTACACTGTATGGAAAGGACCTCACCATGGGGGTTCTTTCGCTAGCAGGAAGAAACTTTGATAGCATTAACGTAAACAAAGCCGGACAGTTATATTATCAGGCCGCCACCTACAATTTTTCAGATCCGGTGGTCAAGAATTATAGCGCGGAGGTATGGAACAAAATGTACCAGTCTGTGGCCAACCTAAATAACCTGCTTAACAACATAGAACTGAAAAAAACGATATTTACGGGTAATAATTACAATACGTTCAAAGGGGAGGCCCTGGCCTTACGGGGATATCTGCATTTTGACCTGCTCCGCCTGTTTGCACCAATTGATGCCGGGGCATCAGGCATTCCTTATGTAACCACCATCAGTGTTGATCAAAGCCCGACAGTTACGGTTGGGACTGCTTTGGACAGGTGTATCGCTGATCTGTCTGCTGCAGACGCGCTTCTGAATCCGAATGATTTAACGACTTCACAGATAACCAAATGGGCAGTAAAAGGTTTACTGGCGCGTGTATATTTATATAAGGGCGATATGGCCAAGGCAAGCGAAAATGCTTTGGCGGTAATCAACAGTAATAAATTTGCTTTGTCCCTTATACCTAAAAAATTGACTGTTACGGCTTCCAACATATTTCCAATGATCCGCTTAACCGAGATGTATTATATTTTAGCTGAATGCGCCGCAGATGTGCCTGCAGGCTTATCATATATCAACCAGGTACGCGGAGCCAGAAATTTAGCTGCCTTAACAACGCTCAATGTGCCCGACGCAATGGCGCTTTCCGCTGAGATCATGAATGAATACCGAAAGGAGTTTATAGGTGAGGGGCAAATGTTTTTTTATTACAAACGCAAGAACACGGCCTTTACCGCATTGCCGTTTTATCCAAAAACGCCGCCGGTGAGCGGTACAGCCTATGTGCCAATGGTGTCCAACCCAAGTTACACATTTGTGAGGCCTGAATAACAGGCATATACTAGAGAACCAAGAAATTAAATTGCAAGGTAATTATAATGAACAGCAATAAAACCATATTAAATAAAAGAGCTCGCCGCAGTGCAATACTGTTTCTGTTTCTGAGCTTTTTTACAACGGCACTTTTTGCACAGAATATCACAATAAAGGGTCTTGTAAAGGATGAATTAGGAGATCCGCTGGTGGGCGCTGTAGTGATACAGGTGGGTACTGCTAATAATACAAGAACAGATAAGGATGGCAATTTCGAACTGAAGAACGTATCTCCCGGGGCGAAACTTAGGGCATCCTATATCGGCCGCATCACAATTGAGCTTACTTTGAAGCCTGGTGAAACGAACGTGAAGTTTACCTTAAAAACCAATAATCTAACCCTGAAGGAGGTAACTGTAAATACAGGTTTATACAAACGTCCGGTGGGTAACTTTACCGGTTCCGCAAAAACGTATACCGGAGAAGAATTGAAAACAGTTAATCCCCGGAATGTAATCCAGGCCCTTGCGGTAGTCGATCCATCAGTAAGGTTGGCCCAGAATAATCAGTTTGGCAGTGACCCGAACAGATTGCCCAATATCCAGATCAGGGGAGCAAATAATCTACCTGTTTCCTTACAGGGAAATGCAGGGAGTGCAAACCCGGTATCAAATGGGGATATCACTGCCAACTACCTGGCCAATCCTAATCAGCCGCTGATCATATTGGACGGCTTTGAAACTACGCTCCAGACACTTTATGATATGGATGTGAACCTGATCGCCAATATCACGGTGTTAAAAGATGCTGCGGCAACTGTTGCCTATGGGTCTAAGGCAGCAAATGGCGTTATCGTAATTGAAACTAAACAACCAGTGGCGGGAAGATTAAGGGTAACCTACTCGGTCAATGCCAGTGCTGAACTGCCCGATCTTTCATCTTACCATTTAATGAATGCCGAGCAGCTTCTCGAAGCACAGCGGTTAACGGGGATTTACAGCGATCCGAACAATCAGTATATCGATGTTGCCAAGAAACAATGGTATGATTACCGCCTGGCTGGGGTAAGAAGTGGGGTTAATACTTACTGGCTTTCCCAGCCTGTTCAGACTGGCCTAGGCTTAAGTCAAAGTCTTTCCTTATCTGGAGGCTCAGGCCCCTTGCGTTACTCTTTTGGTTTAAACTATAACACTTCGGAAGGGGTAATGAAAGATTCTGGAAGGGATCGCTATGGTTTAAGTTATAATGTATCCTATTCAGTCAAGAATATCCGGTTAAGTAATGCCATTGCTGTGGGCTATACCAAAGGAAACAATACCCCTTGGGGAAGTTTTGATTCATACGTAAATCAATTTCCTTTTTTCAGGAACAATGATGCAAATGGAAATCCTATTAAAATTTTAGAACCGGGCCAATCAAGTTTAGGCTTCAGCATTTCTGCTCCTGGTGGAATTTTCACCAATCCGTCTTATAATGCGACCTTAAACGTAAAGGATTATGCTACTGTTTTAACTTTTACCAACAATACCAACCTGGAGTGGTCATTAACAGACAACCTGAAACTGACCGGTAGTTTAGGTTGGTCCTCAAATGCGCCGGGTTCAGAAACATTTTACCCTGCTGATCATACCAGATTTGTTTCGAGTGCACTGGCCCAGTTCCCTGACCTTGGTTCCTACCAACAGCTTAAGGGTAAAAACAGCGCAATTAGCGGCAGATTAAATGCGAGTTACCGTTTGGCGCTCGGTAAAAATACTATACTGGCAAATTTAGGTGCCTCGTTGCAAAAAACATCCAGTAACTCAACTACTGTAGCTGTTTATGGTATACCAAATGATTATCTGGGCGAAATGGGGCTCGCAAATGGTTTCGACTATCAGACAGTTAAACCGAGATCGACGAGCAATATGACCAAAAATCTTTCTAATTTTTTTAGTTTAAGCTATAATTATGACAACCGGTATACTGCAGAATTTACCGCTAACCTAAGCGGGTCTTCTCAGTTTGGCTCAAACAGCCGCTTTGCCCCATTCTATGCAGGAGGTTTAGCCTGGAATATTACCAACGAAAAGTTCTTTAAACCAAACGATATTATCCAGTCGGCCAAATTGAGTGCAAGTATCGGTACTACAGGCAATCAGAATTTTTCTTCAGATATGGCCCAACAGATCTACCAGTACAATTATTCAAATAATTACCGCCTGATGATAGGTTCTTCAACATTGAGTTATGCCAACCCTGATTTAAAGTGGCAGCAGACACTCAAAAGCAATATCGGGTTAAACCTGGGTATGTTTAAGGGAAGAATTAATGCCAGTATCGAGTTTTTCCGCGAAACAACCGACAATTTGATCCTACCTCTGGATATTGCACCCTCAACAGGCTTTACAAATTACCAGAACAATTTGGGCGCAACTAAAAATGAAGGTTATGAAATTGGGATATCGGCACCGGTGATTAAAAACCCGGCAAAAAACATATTCTGGACGGTTGCTCTGAACGGCGGCCATTATACCAATACAATCACCAGATTATCTCCGGCTATTACCGCAATCAATGACGCATACAATAAAGCAAATGACCCAAATAATGTAGATAACTCGAGGTATCAGACTACGCCGCTTCCGCGCTTCGAGGTAGGGCAGTCCATGAGTAGGATCTGGGCCGTACCATCTTTGGGCATAGACCCAGCGACCGGTAAGGAAATATTTACCAAACTGGACGGAAGCCGTACTTTTATTTGGGATGCCAGAGATAAACGTCCTATTGCAGATGCAACAGCAAAGATAAAAGGCAGTGCAAGTTCTAATCTGACTTATAGAAATTTTGTACTGAACATTATTGTCAGTTATCAGTATGGTGGTTATATGTATAACCAAACGCTGGTCGATCGGGTAGAAAATGTTGATTTAACACAAGGTAATGCTGATTTGAGGGTCTTGACCGAACGGTGGAAACAACCTGGTGATCAGTCTTCGTTTAAAGCATTGACAGCCGACGGTTCTTTAGGTCTGCAGCAGACCAACGCTACTTCACGTTTTGTTCAAAAGGATAATTTTATGGAACTGGCCAGTTTAACTGTAGGCTACAATTTTCCTGCGAACTTAAGGTGGATAAAAGCAGCACATCTGTCTGCACCCCGCCTGATGATTACGCAAAATAACCTGGTCCGTTTTGCTACAATCAAGACCGAAAGAGGTACCGGGTATCCTTTCTCCAGAAGCTTAAATTTTGGGATATCTACAAATTTTTAAACATATGTCTAAAATCAACAAAATTACACAAGAGACAGTTAAAAGGCGCAAAAGTCTTATCGGTATATTTCTGCCGAGTTGTTTTGTACTGCTTATTGCTTTAGGTGGATGTAAGAAGTTCTTGGAGATGCCCTTAAAAGACAAGGTGCCACAAGAGACACTATTTAATGATGAACAAGGCTTTATTGATGCTTTGACCGGCGTTTATCTGGGAATGGACAAACCCGCATCGGTTCCGATGAAAGGTTTATATACCTACGACCTTTCGGTTGGAATGTTATCGGTAATGGTGAACAACTATACAAATGCTTCTACCTCTGCCCTTGGCGATAATCTTTTTGCCAATGCATATAAATATGATTACAACCAGCTAGGTGTAAAACAGGAAATAGGATTTATTTGGAGTGGGATGTACAACAACATCGCCAACCTCAATAATATGCTTGGATATGTCGATGCGAAAAAAAGTCTTTTTTCCCGAGATCACTATTATAAGGTAAAGGGTGAAGCTTTAGCCTTACGGGCGCTGTTTCATTTTGATTTGGTACGTTTATTCGGCCAGTCGCCGTCAACAGGATTAAATGAAAAAGCGATCCCTTATATAACTTCATTTACTGCCAAATCTACACCTTTTGTCTCGCTCAATGCTGCACTGGACTCCTGTATCGTAGATCTAAATAAGGCTAAAAATGTGCTGGCCCAGGCCGATACATCGGCAATTAATCAGGGCAATACCGACTTATCTTCTGGATATACCCAGAACCATATGAACTATTGGGCAACCAAGGCATGTTTGGCCCGCATTTATTTATACAAGGGCGATTATGCAAACGCGGTGGCCAATGCAAAAGAAGTTATCGCCAGTAACAAATTCCCCTTATCAACAAGCAATGTAGCGGTTGCTACAGCCGGGACAAGGGACAGATTATTTTCAAAGGAACTGGTTTTTGCTGTATACAGTACGAATGTGAATACAATCAATGAAAGTATGTTCAACGTCGCACAGGGAACATCCCTTCAATTGGCAGCAACCAATAAAAATGCCATTTATGGAACTACAGCGCCGCTTGACTGGAGACTGTCGTGGTTTGACAACAATCCGGCAAAGGCATTTAATGTCCCATCTAAATTTTTTCAAAATCCGGGCTTGCCTTACGCTATGCAGAATATCGTTCCACTTATCCGGATTTCGGAAATGTATTATATCCTTGCCGAATCTGCCAATGCACTTGGCGCCTTGCCAGCTGGGCTATCCTATTTGAATATGGTAAGAAGCGCCAGGGGGCTTAATCCTCTTACTGCTGCCGAAGTGCCTGACGGAGTAGCGCTGTCTGCCGAAATCACTAAGGAATACAAGAAAGAATTTATCCAGGAAGGACAAACTTTTTTTTACTATAAAAGACTTAACAAAGATCTAAAGGTGGAATCGGGAACAACAGTCAACGTTCCTGTTAACCCTTACGTATTTCCAGTCCCTGATAAAGAACGTGAATACAATCAGTAAAATAACAATTAAACCAAAGAAACCGATATGAAGCTTAAATTTCAATATTTCGCTGTTTTTTCAATGAGCCTGTTTCTTTTCGGCTGTAAAGAAGATCCTGCTTTGTTTACCGGATCTGATGGCCTTTATTTTGGGACGGCGGATACAGTTATTTCATATTCTTTTGCCAAATATCCAAAAAAGCTAAAAGACACCCTTAATCTCCCGGTGAGTGTATTGGGTAATCCCTCGACAGCCAGTCGCTCCTTCAGTGTTGAGGTACTGCCTGCAAGCGGTGATGGAGCAGCCATTGAAGGAACGCATTATAAAATTGCACAGAACCTGGTTATTCCGGCGAAAACAGTCTCTGGTACAATTCCAGTGGTTGTGTTCCGGACAGCGGACCTTGAATCGGGAAAGCTGGTTAAGATCAGCCTGAGGCTAAAGAAAAACCAGGATTTTCCGGCAGAAGGGATCTCAGCGAAACAGAAACTGACCGTCAATCTGGCCTATATCCAAAAACCGGATTCATGGGGAGAGTTTACGGGATCTGTAACCGGTTTTTTTGCCGGTTATCAGACAAATTTCGGCACCTGGAGCCCAACAAAGTATAAGCTGATCTTGGATGCGCTCTATGACCCTGCCACCGCTACAACCATAACAGAATTTCCCGGAAGCAGATTTTCTCCCCCGGTAAGCTATAACCTATATGTGGCAACGGTAAGAAATTATATCAAAAGAAATTATCCGGGCAACTACGGTCTGGGTGGCGCGGTGCTGAACGATCCCGACAATGGCAATAAACCAGTTCAGGTAGGGCCTGCAAATTATTGATCAATTTCGTTTGAAGATATAAAAAAATGAAAAAGTTAAAAAAAATATTAGGTGTTTCCCTGACGCTGGCCATCATCGCTGTAATGATGGTAGGCTGTTCCAAAGACCAAGGGAATTACGACTACATCCAGGTAAATACACTTAAGGTTTCCACAGATATGTCCGGTGCAGACCCAAGTGTATTTATTACACCGGATTCGATTATTCTACGACAGAACGATAGTCTGAAAGTGAAATTGAAAATCGATGCTTCTTTGGGTGAACCCGGTGATTTCTCCTGTCAGTGGCTTCTTACGCAATATGTGCAATCCGCTGCTAACCCCACCAAATATCAGATCGGTAATGAGGTAAACTTAAAAACCAAAATTACATTGGCTCCAAATCTATACAGATTGGTGGCAAGGGTAACCAGTAATGCTACTGGTATCTCTTACTATAAATCTTTTGCGTTAAATGTATCAGGTGCAGAATGGGGTGGTGAAGGCTGGATTGTTTTACAGGAACAGGCCGATGGAGCAGATATTTCAGTGATCACAACAAGAGATGGAGTGATAAAAGGGAAAGTTTTCAATAATGTCTATTCAACAGTAAACAGCCACAAACTTCCGAGTGGCACTTTTAAAGTAAATGTGATCAACTATATTCCTGCACTAAATGCACAGAAGGTATCTTTTTTGTATCCCAATGGAGGGTTACAGGTCAGGAGCATTGATTTTGCGGATTCGACCAGGGCAGAGAACTGGTTTACTCCGGGCTCACTGCCTTCTACTGATTTTCAGGCAAATGGTTCTGGCGGTGGATCAGGGGCAGGGTGGGAGTATGTTATCGTCAATAATCAGATTGCCTATCGTCAGTTTGCCACTGCTGCCCATTTGGCCAATCCCCCATTGTTTTTTCCTCCTTACGCCGGGCTTTCTATTTCGCCATTTGTGATCAATGCAGGTTCAAGCGACCAGATATACACACTTTACGACCGGGTGAACAAGGCTTTTGTTGTATTCAATGCCTCAAGTTCTACAATTGTAAATACACCTGCTTATGCTGGAGGTGCAGCAAATTTAAACCCTACAACAGGTAGCGGATTTGACCTGAAAAATATAGGCGATAATATGGTCTATGCAGAGAATGCACAGCCTATGGCAACCTCGGCAGGGATTTATTGGAACTGCTTCTTTAGAAATGATGCAGGAAACAATACCTATTTAATCCAGTTTCCACGAGGTCTTGCCTATCCGAATAATTTTATAGCCGGTCGTTTTCAGCTGAAAGAACCAGCCTGTCCGGGGATCAATACGGCAACAATGTTTGCCAATGCCACATTCCTTGCTCCACCAAAAGGCGTGTTTTATTACGTAAACGGAAATAGGATATATACCTGCACCGTGAATACACTGGCCAGCTCAACGGCATCACTGGGTTTGACTTTCCCGGCAGGGACAATTGTTAAAGCAATAAAGGCTTTTAATTCGGGTTATACTGCCGCCAATATTACCGCGCTTAACGTGCCAGAGGGTAAAGTGCTGGTAGTGGCTACCGACGAAACAGCAAGCGGAGGCGGAAACAAGGTTTATTTCTTTAACCTGAATACCCAGACCGGCGCTATCATAGGTTCTCCCTCAAGTCCTGCCGATGTTTACGGCGGCTTCGATAAGATTACCGATATCACATTTAAAAAGGCATTGGGCCGATAGGCAAAAATCAAATAGTTTATTTCAACTTATATCAACAAAATACCGCCGATAGTAAGGCAGTCATTATGATTATCATCTTTTAACAATTATTATGAAATTAAAGTTTATTCCTGTTTTCGCATTTGCACTGCTTGTTGCTGGGACCGGATTTGCACAAGATTCTACTGCAGTTAAAAAGACTGCGGTAATAGCTAAGCTAAAACCTTACAACCAGGTGATTACTGCAAAAGCGGTTACCAAAACAGGTCTGTTTAAAGTTCACTTATTAGATGAGCATTATTATTTTGAAATTCCTGATGAATTATTGTCAAGAGAATTTTTGTTTACCACACGCTTAAGCAAGGTAGCTACCGGTAGTCCGCGTTATAGTGGCGATTTGATGAACGGGATGATCGTATCGTTTGAAAAAGCTGCCGGTGAGCGCTTATTTGTTCGTGCGATAACCAGTGTGGCCCAAAGTGATGCCACCAATGAACTGGCAAAAGCAGTAAAAAACTCAACAATCGATCCGATCATCATGGTACTGGATTTAAAAGCCCGTGGTACCGATAACAATTCATCGGTGATCGATATGACTGATTTTTTCTTAAAAGATAATATGCTTTCAGGTTTCCATCCGTCCGTTAAAAAACAAATGGGAACCGGAGCACCGGCGGCAGACCGTTCGGCTATTTTATCGATGGAGGCTTATCCGAACAATATCGAAGTTAAATCAATGAAAACTTATTCATTAGGGGCAGCAAAACCTGCTGGGGAGAGTGCTCCTGGTGCCGATGTGACGCCGACAGCTTCCAGCGTAGGGGTCACATTCGAAATCAGTAATTCGGTAATGGTATTGCCAAAGGAGGTGATGCAGATACAGGCTTATGATCCGCGTGTGGGTTTCAGGTCTGACAGCTATAATGTTTTTACGGATAAACAACAGAAAGTTGATGAGCGGCGGTTTATCATCAAGAACAGATTAGAAATTAAACCTGAAGATATCAAACGTTACAAGGCAGGTGAACTGGTTGAACCAAAAGAACCATTGGTTTATTACATTGATCCGGCAACCCCAAAACAGTACCGTAAATATATGATTGCAGGTATCAATAACTGGAACGAAGCTTTTAAAGCAGCTGGTTTTAAAAATGCGATCATAGGGAAGGAGTGGCCGGAGAATGATAAAACAATGGATCTGGAAGACTCGCGTTTTCGGGTAATCCGATACATGCCTGCACCAACCCCTTTTGTTGATAACAACCAGGTAACCGATCCGCGGACGGGTGAAATCGTTCAAAACTACATCGGTTGGTCACATAGCCAGGTTAAAACCCTTCATGATTGGTACATGGTGCAGGCTGGTGCTGTTGATGAGGGAGCCAGAAGCATGAAGTTCAGTGAAGCGCTGATGGGCGCATTGATTACAGCCGAAGTTAGCCGTACCATTGGTTTTACCCTTGGTCTGCGCGAAAATCTGGGCAGCAGCTCAACTATTGCAATCGAAAAATTAAAGGATAAAAACTGGTTGGCCACACATCCGTATGATCATTCAATTATGGATTATAATCATTACAACTATGTTGCCCAGCCCGGTGATATGGTTTCCCGTAAAGGCTTAATCCCGATGATAGGCGATTATGATAAATGGGCAATTAAATGGGCATATGGGTATACCGGTGCAGCTGATTTTGAATCTGATAAAAAAATCAGGCTGAAGTGGATTACCGATAATTTAAAAACGGGTTCCAATCTGTTGTTTGCCCCTCAGACTGGTGACATCAAGACCACTGATATAAGCAATCCATCTGCGCAATGGGAGGATTTAAGCAGTAATCCGGTTATGGCGGCGGAATACGGGGTCAAGAACTTAAAATTTATAATGGCCAACCTGATCAAATGGACCACAACAGATGATAATACTTATTTTAATACCTCGGATATTTATTACACGCTGGTGAGCCAATATTCATTTTTAATGCGCCATGCTTTTACCCAGGTAGGGGGAGTAAACGAAAGTATCAAGAGTGTAGATCAGGAAGGCGATGTATATTCACCAGTTGCCAAGGCAACCCAAAAAGCAGCCGTAGCCTTTTTAAATCAAGAAGTCTTTAATACCCCTAAATGGATTTTAAACCCTGCGGTATTAAATAAATTCAGGAAACCTGCTAAAAAAGAAGAAGTTACCAAAATGCAGGAGGATGCACTTTTTCATCTTGTAGAACCCAGTAGGCTTTACCGGATGAACGCCACTACCTTGCGTTTTGGAAAAGAAAAAGCCTATACTGTAGATGAAATGCTTACCGATCTGAACAAAGGTATTTTTGCCGAATTGCAAAACCGCCAAGCTATTGATGGGGGTAAACGTTATATGCAAAAAATGCTGGTAAATTTTCTGCTCAGGAATTTAGTAGAAGGAGAGGCAACTGTTGATCCAGCCAAAGAACTTGCCATTGCGGGTACAGATGTGCCGGTGGTATTGCGTTCGCAATTAAAAGGGATTATGGAGCAATGTAAAACTGCTATAGCGGGATACACTGATCCGATAACGACTGCGCACCTGAGGTACATTTCAGAAAAAATCAACAATACTTTAAATCCAAGGAACCAATAAGTTGATTTTGTAGGACGATAATATACAGACAATGAGATTAAGATTCATATTTATGGCTTTGCTTGGATTGTGCAGCACCCAGTTGCTGGCACAAAACAAAAATAATAAGCAAGCATCTGCAAAAACGGATACCGTTGAGAGAAAAGCAGACCCGTTAAAAGCAATTTTGACCGGAAATACAATAGTTAAAAAAGGTCTATTCAACATTTATAAAACAGGGGAGCGGTATTATTTTGAAATTCCCGATTCTCTTTTGGGCAGGGAATTGCTGCTAACTAATTGGTTGGTCAAAGTTCCTGGTGGAAGCCCTAAGTTCGGTGGAGAGGAAATGGGCCAAAAAACTATTTTATTTGACAAAGGAATTGGGAAGAAAATCAATTTAAGGGTGGTAAGCCTGATTACCCATTCCGATTCTACAAACACCATTGCCAAAGCGGTCGCAAACGCAAATATAGATGCCATTGCATCTGTATTTGAGGTGAAGGCCAGAGGGGAAGGCAATAGCAGTTCGTTCATCGAGATGACGGATTTTCTTCAAAAGGAAAATACATTCACCAAACCCAATGATGAGGTGACCAAAAGGTTAGGTCTGGGAAGCGTTGCTCAGGACCGTAGTTATTTAAAAAGTGTCGCTTCCTATCCAATCAATGTCGAATTAAGGTCGGTGCGGACCTACTCCGCCACCGTTCCGGCAAAACCTTCACCAATATCACCTGTTTTGGATGCTGCCAAAGTAGGCGGGAATGTGACTTTAGAGGTATCAACATCAATTTTGTTGATGCCCAAAACGCCAATGGTACCAAGGGAGTTCGATCAGCGGGTAGGCTATTTTGCCGATAGTGGTTATACCCCACTCACTGACGATCAACAGAATATTGAATTTAAGTCCTTTATTGTCCGTTACCGTTTGGAACCCAAGAAAGAAGACCTGGAAAGATACAGAAAGGGTGAACTTGTTGAGCCCAAACAGCCGATCGTATATTATATTGACCCAGCAACGCCTAAACAGTGGCGCCCTTATCTGATACAGGGAATCAACGATTGGAACGAGGCCTTTAAATCGGCCGGCTTCAAGAATGCGATCATTGGAAAGGAATGGCCCGAAGGCGATACCACCATGAGCCTGGAGGATGCACGCTACAAGGTACTGCGCTATCTGCCTTCGGAAACCGCTAATGCCTATGGACCCAATATCCATGACCCAAGAAGTGGAGAGATTCTGCAAAGCTATATTGGCTGGTATCATAATGTAATGTCACTGGTGCACGACTGGTACATGATCCAGGCCGGGCCTAATGATCCAAGAGCACGTACGATGACCTTTAGTGATGAACTGATGGGCGAACTGATCCGGTTCGTTTCGTCCCACGAGGTAGGACATACCCTTTTGCCAGACCGAGGATGTTGGTGATAACAGCACAGTGGCGAGTGGTTATGGCATCAAAAACTTAAAATATGTTTTGGCGCACTTGCCGGAATGGACAAAAGAGGAGGGAGATTTATATAAAAACCTGACCCAGATGTACATTCAGGTCGTAACCCAATATAACCGCTATCTGACCCATGTTTCCAAAAACGTGGCAAGTGTTTATGAAACGATTAAATATCCGCAGGAAGCAGGTGATATTTACGAGTCTGCTCCGGTGGCAAAACAAAAAGAGGCCGTGGCATTTTTAAACAGGGAGCTTTTTGAGACCCCCAGGTGGCTGCTTGACCAAAATATCCTGAATAAAATCGGTAACCCTGCCCGTTACAGTAGCGTAAACATTGTTCAGGACCGCCAGATGAACGTCCTGTTCAGTGACAGGGTATTCAATACCCTGAACATGATGGAACAGCGCTTTGGCAAAGATAAAACTTATTCAATGATAGAATTTTTGGCGGACATGAAATCAGGTATCTGGAGCGAGCTGAAAAGCCATAAACCCATTGATCAGTACCGCCGCGATGTACAGAAATCTTATGTAGATGCCCTTATCAGATCAATGAAGGAAGCTGAGACTGGAAGTAACGCCATTGGCCTTTTATTTGGAGGCGTAGCAGCTGCAGAAGCAGCGCCAATAACTACTGCCTCGGATATCGGTGCAATAATAGGGGTTCACCTGGACGATCTGTGCAAGGATATCCAGAGCGCAATTCCAACAGCCACAGACAAAGATTCAAAAGACCACCTTCAGTATGAAGCAGATTATATTAAAAGAGCGTTGAACAAGCGTTTTAATGCAAAATAAATAAAATAATTTGAAGTATATCCACAAATGCGTTTTTGGATATGCTTCACTTAAAACTGAATTTGAAATAAAGAGAATAAAATGAAGAAGCTATTTTTAATCCTGTTATACTGCAGCCTACTGGTTATCGATACCCGTGCGGATACAGTTAATGCAACACTTAATTGTACCGTTCATGGAGGTAGCACCAGCGGCCTGTTCCTCTATCAGTTAAAGGAAGGGGATGCCGTAAGTTTAGGTTTCAAACGTCCCGATAAAAATGGGAACTGTACTTTTGGCCTGAACGTTAAAGAAGGCGTTTACTTTTTCAAAAAGGCGGGAGGTAAGGGGCATGAGTTTAAATATGCCATATACCTGAAAGCTGGCGAGCAAAAAAAGATTGATTTTTATGCCTCCAATCTTTCAATCGACTACGATAGCTGTACCGTTACAAAATCCAACCCGGAGACTAAAAGCCTGCAGACCTGGTTAAATGCAATGAATGCTTATTGCCGTTCTGTAGTGAGCAGACCAAGCCTTGGACGCGATAAATATGCACAATTTGAGCAGTTTTCAGTATCATTTTTAAAATCCAACAAAACTGCCAATGCTTATTTTGGTGCCTGGCTTAAGGATAAAGTTGCGGTGGACCTTTTATATCTAAGGGCGGCTAATTATTTTGGTTTTGGCAGGTTGAACGGCATTCATGATACAGAAGAGGGAGAGACTTTTTATAAACCATTGCTTGATAAAAACATCATCAATGACGTGCGCCTACTCCGCACAGAACAAGGCATGGAACTGCTCGATTACGTTTTTGGGTATTGGAAGTTTAAAGAAGTGAATAATGTACAAAAAGTCGTAGATAACCTGTTTTCAGCTGAAAATGCATCTAGGATTAACCAAAAAGGCGTGAAAGTTGCATATTTATTGCACAAAATGCCCAATATCAAAGAGTATGAAGATTTTAGGCGTTACGTAGAACCCTTTAAAAATATTTTTGTTACCCAGGATCAGAAAGAAGCTTACGAGAAACGCTACAACGAGCTGGGGCCATTGGCAAAAGGAAGTCAGGGATGTAATTTTGAACTGAAAGATGTAAACGACAAGACCTATACATTGACCGGCTTTAAGGGGAAAGTTGTGATCGTTGATGTTTGGGCTATGTGGTGCGCTCCATGTCTTCAGGAAAAACCGGTAATGGAAAAAATTGCCGAAAGCTATAAAGACCGAAATGATATTGTTTTTATCGGAATGTCGGTGGATGGTTATGCTAAAAAAGAACTCTGGAAAAGTTTTGTAAAGAAAAAGGGCTTTACCAGTATTGAGCTGTTATCACAGTCTGATGATGCATTTTATAAGTTCTATAAGATATCGGGAATTCCGCGTTTTCTCATTTTTGACAAAGAAGGGAAGGTGGTTACTGTAGATGCGCCGGTTCCTTCCAATCCGGGTTTTAAAAAGATTGTTGATGCTGCCTTGGCAGTAAAATAACCAGCTGATGTATACCCGGGTGTCCAGGGTTTAAAAAAATAATAATATGAAAAAAAATATCAAAGGCTTTTTGTTCGGGATTTTTTGTCTGCTATTTTCAGTAAATGCAGCTGCACAGCAGGGACAGGTTAAATTAACAGGTACGGTGGCTCAAAGAAAGAACTATCAAATTATKATCGCCTGTAAACTCGGCGACAAATCTTTTAGGGTAGCGAGTTATTTTATAGATACTACCTCTAATAAGTTTTCCCTGGCTATTCCCTTTCATAAGAACGGGGTTTATCAAATGCGGGTGGTGGTAATGAAAAAAGGGCACCGGAGATTGGAAGCTGATTATGATGCGGCTTTTGCGTTAAAGGTGTCCGAAAAAGAAGACCTGAATATAAAAATTGATCCGGCTTTGTTTACCCAGGCGGGCAAGGGGCTAACAATTGAAAAACTGCCGGCAAAGTTTTCAACTGTTTCGGTTTCCGGCTTACTCAAAGATCCTAAATTTGGCATCGAACTTTCTTTTGAAAAGGTTGTTGAAGGGCGCCTTCAGACCATTCAGTCTATTTTTATTCCCAAGGGCGATTCAACTTTTAAATTTATTGTACCGCTGGAAAAAGAAGGGTTTTATTACCTTTCTACCGTGCGTGCAAAAAAACGGCTTTACCTTCGTCCAAATGACCAGGTTAGCCTAACCCTGGATGCAATGTCGGGAATCCAGGCAGGTTCCTCGAGCTCAAGCCCAGAAAATGGGCTAATTGCCCAATGGGAACAACTGATAAGACCTTTGGCATTAACGGCAATGGAAAATAAGCCAGACCGTGATGCATTTACAACTTCCTATAAACTTTTGCAGCCAAAAATTACGGCTTTTATGCAACAGGTGAAAACACCAAATCCCAGATTTAACCAGCTCTTTAAGACTGCAGTTCAATTGGACAATAATTTATTTGCCTTAAAAGTGCTGTTGCAATCTTCGACAGAGAAGCGCGGGGGATTTTTATTCCAAGCCAAAGATTTTTTGAATGTGCCACAATATTATCAACAGATTCTCAAGGAAAATAGGATAAACTCGACTCAGATCCTTCAATTGGGGGAAGGCAGTGATTATTTGAGCCTGTATGCAAAATTTACTTTGACAGAATTGGAGGAAGCCAAAAGAAAACAGTTGGCTGATGCCGAAAAGGTAAAACTGATGATGGGCGCAGTGAGCAATGATACTTTAAAATCGTTTCTACTGAAATCACAACTGGAAGAACTGGAGTTTAATATATCCAATTACAGTGAATTCCGGGAAGTCTTTATTCCATACCAGCAATACGCAAAACAGGCCTCTGTTAAGGGAAAATACCTCAGCCTATTTAATATGTTCGCCGCAGATACAGCTTTTATAGGTAAGTCAGCCTATGATTTTACATTGCCGGACGTGAACGGTAAAATGGTGTCAATGCAGGAATTTAAGGGGAAAGTAGTTTTGATCGATGTCTGGGCTACCTGGTGCGGGCCATGTAAGGCACAGATGCCTTTCCTGAAAGAAGTGGAAGAACATTATAAGGGAAATAATAATATTGTTTTTGTTGGGATTTCTCTGGATGCAGAGAAAGATAAGCAAAAGTGGCTCAATATGATAAAAGAGAAACAGCTCGAAGGCGTTCAGCTTTTAGATGACCTGGGCAAGTCTTTTGGTAGAAAATATAAATCGGTTGCGATCCCACGTTTCTTTTTGATCGATAAGAACGGAAAATGGTCAGAGGTACGTTGCCCCCTACCCGAAACCGGTGAAAAGATTAAAAAATATATTGACAGGGAACTTAACCGTTCCATTTAACTCCAAATCCCTAAAGACTTTCTGTTGGAAGATCCTTTAGGGATTTGAATGTTTTTTAGGATAATCATTGCCAAAACAAGTGAGCGTATCCCTGACAAGGATACAGTCTGCCGTCATCTCTAAAGAAGTATGAAAAGGACAATGAGCTTTCGCTGGCTGGCTGTTGGAAGGAATCAGAATAACAACAAAACTTTAAGCTGGCTAGCTAGGGGGGACTTCGATCTGAAAAAGCCTGGTCGGTTTTTTTAAGATCTCATGCAGAAAGGGCTGAAACTGAAAACAGGCATACATTTTCTTCGAAGGGAAATGTATGCCTGTTCCTTGATATCTTAAAAATACACTTATACCTTTCTGTGGTATGGGGCCTATAATCAATGGTCCGTCAGGATTACTTTAGTTATGGAGAATAAAACCCATTCTGTTTTGATTACCTGTCAAGGTACTAAGTCCTTTATATTCCCGAGGTGTTTTTCCAGTAACTTTTTTAAAGATCCTTGTAAAATAGAAAGGATCATCATATCCCACTTCGCCGGCAATTTCCTTTACTATCAGGTTGCTGTTAGTAAGCAGTTCACTTGCACGCTCGATTTTTATCCTGATAAAATATTCAATCGGGGATAGCCCGGTTTTTTGTTTAAATAACACAGAATAATGAGATGGAGAGTATCTGAATGCTTCGGCAATTTCATCTACACAAAGGCGCTTATGAACATTGGCTTTCATGAATGATATGGATTGATCCAACTGATCTTCTTTTTCTACTTCCTGGACTGTTTTTTGCTGCTGATTAGGGAAGAGAAAAAAAGAAATAAAACGATAAAGGCACAGATTGGCATAGGCTATGTTTTCATCGGTAAGACCATTCGAAAGACTAGAAAAAATTTCGGTCCAGGAATCGATAATCTGACCGTCGAAAATAAGATTGGTTGGAGAAGTAAATTTATTTAGGCCAAAAGTTGTATCGAGTTCCTTTATCATGTTTCCATTAAAATGTAAACAATAAACTTCCCAAGGGTGCCCTTTATCTGCCCGGTAACTATAACCGCTGTTTGGCGGTATTAATATAAACTGGTTAGAATGAAGCTGGAAGTTGCCATGTGCTGTTTCACACAGACCTTTCCCCGTCAAACAGTAGATCAATACATAACTATCTGTATATTCCGCAACTTTAGAGGGCGAGTGGCTAACCTGGGTAATATAAAGGAGATTCTTAAAAGGTATATTCTTGATTCTATTCTGTACCTCTTCAGGAATATTGACCTGTTCTTCCAAGAGCGCCTCATCGTGTAAAAAATAATTCATAAACCTTATGATTTGTTTGTTTGGTTATTGCAAGACCAAATATGGGCAGAGAAAAAAGAGAACAGAAAAAAAGCACCACTACAAAACCATTACAATATGCATTTTTTGGTGTTATAGACTACTACATTACCCTTTTAGCGGGGTGAAGTGTAGTGGCCAACCGAAATGTGCCCACTAAAAGGCCGTATTCCGTTTGCAAGTTTTATAAACCAAATGTATCAAAGACTTTAGAGCTGGTGGAAGCAAACAACCAGGTAATGGGCCAAGGCTGGCCAGGTTCAGGTTTATAAAGCAAATGGGTTAAAGACGGTCGAGCTGCGAGAGGAAGGTGACCAGGTTATAGTCCAGGCCGGTCAGGTTCAGTTTTTTGCGCAGTCTGGTCCGGGCAATCTCAATTGACTTGATATTCTKATGGGTAATAGCTGAAATTTCCTTGGTGGTCATATTCAGTTTTAAAAACGCACATAATTTCCGCTCGCTCGGACTAAGATTTGGAAACCTTTCGTTCAGGACATGATAAAAATCTTCATGTATCTGTTGGAATCTGAACTCAAATTCTTTTAAGAGTTCAGGGCGCAGGTTAGACTGGAGATCGGTAACCACTTTTTGCATGGCAGGCTGGCTTACTTCATCTACATTCTGCTTAATCTTTAGGAGTTTTTCCGATATATGGTCAATGAGCTCATTCTTTTGAATAAGGTGTAAGATATTGGTTGTTAGTTCTTTGTTTTTTAACTCGATGCCTTTTTGTAAATTTTCCTTCTCCAGTTTCAGGTGTGCCTGTTCCAAAAGGGAATTTTTTACCTTGTTGCGCTGCAGATAAAACAACAGGCTCACAATTACCAGCGATAATGCAAGGCCAATCCCTGACAATAGATAAGTAAGTTCTTTTTCTTTTTGTTTGGCCTGTTCCTCCCGCTGCTTTTTGTCAAACTCGAACTGCATTTCCAATTGGGTTATTTTGTTCGACCGTTCGGCGTTGAAAAGTGTATCACTTATCTTTTTGTTCAGCGCAAGAGACTCGAAGGCCTGTTTGTAATCGCCTAATTGCTGGTACAGTTTGTAGAGGTTGGAGGAGGCACGGCGTACGGTTAACAGGTCTCCGTTACCTTGTCCGAGTTTAATGGCTTCTTTAAGATAGGCCTCTGCAGTTTTATACTCCTTGAGTTCAAAATAGAACTCTCCAAGGCCATCATAAGATAAGATCTGACCGGAAAGGTCATTGTTTTTTTTACGGATGCTCAACGCCTCCATGTAATATTGGAGCGCCATTTTGTTTTTGCCCTGCTTATGATATAGCCGGCCCTGGTTTGTGAGTACATGTACTAAATTTTCCTCATCTTTTAGTTGTTTACAGATCTTTAGCGCTTCGGTATAAAAGAAATTTGCCTTGTCAAATTCCTTCATTTCTTCATGTATTATCCCCAGATTGTTCAGCAGGCTCTCTTTTAATTTTTTCTCAGCTCCGATTTCTGATTTTTTGGAAGTGGAAAATGTGAGCGCCTTGTTGTAATACCGGATTGCATTTTTATAATCCCTTTGGTAGTAATTGATAATACCGATTCCGTTATAGGCTGCTAAAAGGTCATTGGAACTGGAAGCTTGATTCTTGATAATTTCCTGAAACATGTCTAAAGACTTTGGATAATTTCCAACCTTTAGATAGGCTCGGGCGAGATTGATGACCGCTTTATTTATCATCGAATCCAATTGGATTTCACTAGCTAGCGCCATTGCTTCTTGAGCATAAGCGAGAGCTGATTTGGAATCCGACTTACTCATCAGTTTTGAAAGTGTCAACATGGTCTTTAGTCTTTCCCCCTGAGAAGCAGCCGCAGAAAGATGAACTTTTAGGCTGTCTATCGCTCTGGTATCAGACTGCGCCAGGGCAGACTGGTAAATTGAAAAAAACGCAATTAAAGTAAAATATATTTTTAGCTTATATGTCATTTTTGCCGGTATAAGAAAGGGGATGCTGTTATAAAACTGCAGGTGTTTTGCAATACTCAAACATACAAATAACGCATCGTATTTATGATATCCTCTTTAATTAATTACGGTGCTTTTTAGACTAATACTCATGATAAATTGCTACTTTCAGTCGTTCAAAGGTTGGGGCTGTTGGTTTAGGCGATGGAAGTTTGGTTTATCCAATAATGGATTTTAATATTTAAAGCGCTTTTAAATCATTTTAATGATAAAAACTTTAATTTATTACTTACAGCACTGGTTAATATCAACTAACCTTGTTATTCTTGCAAAAGATTTGCATAATACTATGGTCCTTAACGTGACTGATCGTCCATATAGGTTATTTTAATGGTTAAAGCCTGCTGTTATAATGAATCATATATTGACTGTATATTCTTTTTGCTTTTCTCTAATGATCAAAGATCGCTACAATGAAATTATCACAAATTAAACACTATGTTCTTTTCTACTGTTTTATAACCGGTTTTCTTTCCGCAGGGAAGTTATGTGCCCAGGGACATTCTGATGCCCATCCCAAAACACCGATCATGGGCTGGTCGAGCTGGAATAATTTCAGGGTGGCTATTGATGAAAAGATCATCAAGGCGCAAGCAGATTTTATGG
>NZ_JBFTRT010000075.1:0-12127 GCF_056399685.1 Pedobacter sp. 01N416 | reverse complement strand
CTCTTTCGCTAAGGGCGAAACTCAAGACTTGCCATTCAAGATGCTCCAAAATCTGCCCTGTCAGCCAAAGCTACCGCAGCCCAAGAACGCTGCCGTAGCTCATGAATGATAAGGCCCATGATCCAGCGCAGGGCCCAGCGCTTCAAAAACAAGATCCATTTGATGAAGGGAAGAATTTATCCCTTCATCAAATGAAATCCTCCGGATTTTCGGCTTAAGCGATACAGCCCACCTCCCCTGCCAAAGCTAAATTTACCCTTTACCCAACTTCCTCCCCTTCGCAATATTTCTCTATTGCAACGGAAATATACAAGAAGATCCCCAAGTGGTTTAAACTGAATATTTCCCTATCCATTCTATTAGGTTCAATATAATACTATCCTTTTTTTATGAACAGGTTATACACATAATGCATGCATTTTTGATAAAAACCTATGTGTTATGATGAATGATATTCTGTCTCAAAATCAAATCGATTTTTTCTATGTAAACGGTTATTTGTTAGTAGAAAATTTATTAACGCCTGAGGAAGTTGAAACTTATCGTTGCCTGTACGAAGACTTCCTATCCAACAAAATTAATGCCGCAGAGAATCGAGGAGATCTCGCTGGTCAAAATGAAACGGGAACCGAAGATAAGGCTGTTGAACGAATTACCCAGATCATGGTACCCAGTCGGATTGTTCCGTCTTTATTACAAGATGTACTTCACCAGAAGTCATTGGCTATTGCCAAACAGTTGCTGGGAAATGACCTGGAACTTGACTTTGACATGCTGATCGATAAAGCACCTTATACAAATACGCCAACACCATGGCATCAGGATTGTGCTTACTGGATAAGCATGCCTGACACAAGAGCTACGAGTTGCTGGGTGGCCCTGGATGAGTCATTTAAAGAAAATGGCTGTATGTGGTATGTACCAAAATCGCATTTAATACCCATCAGACCACACAGGCCCTCTGGAAAGGGCGGTGCATTACAATGTGATGCTAATGAAGAGGAGGGTGTAGCTGTCGAAATCAAACCAGGAAGCTGTATATTTCACCATGGCGGCACCCTACATTACAGCAGGGGAAATTCTACGGATAAACGCCGTCGTGCATTTATTACCAATTTCAGACCCGCAGAAATGATAAAATTTGAACGTGAACGCGGATACGATCATACCGGAAATAGGAAGGTAAGAGATGAAAGGGCAAAATAAATACTGCCCTTAATCTCAAAGGAGTCCAACTAACATCAACAAACTACACCAAATAAATGCAAATAAATTATTTCTGTCCCCGTTGGGGAAGTGAAGATATGCCTTGGGATGACTTTCTCAGTGCCGTAAAACAGGCTGGTTATAATGGGGTAGAGATCGGTATTCCCGAAGACGAAAATACAAAAGCAGAATTGTTGGAAAAAATTGAAGGATATAAGCTGAAGTTTATCGCCCAGCATTGGGAAACAAATGACCGTGATTTTAATACCCATAAAAAATCATTTCGTTATCATCTGGAAAGGCTTGTTAAGACCAACCCCTTTCAAGTGAACTCTCATACTGGAAAAGATTATTTCACTGCTGCACAAAATGGAGAACTCCTAAAGATTGCCGAAGAAATTTCAGCGAAAAGCGACGTTTGTATTACACACGAAACACATCGTGGACGGTTTTCATTTGCCTCCCACCTTACAACTCCTTATTTCACGGAATTTCCTAAATTACAGATTACTTTAGATGTTTCACATTGGATCTGTGTTGCTGAGAGTCTATTGTTTGACCAACAGGAAGCCATCGAAAGCTGTTTGCCGCATACCAAACATATCCATGCCCGCATGGGCCATACTCAAGGTCCCCAGGTAGACGATCCCCGATTGGAAAAATGGCAGCAGACGGCAGAAAGGCATTTTGAAATATGGGACAGTATTGTCGAATACAATAGGGCAAATGGAACAAAAGAGATTTCCTTTACTACAGAGTTTGGTCCGATACCCTATATGCCAACAGTACCGGCAGGAAAAAGTGCGAGCGGCTTTCAGTTTGAGTTAAATGTTTACATCTTAAAACAATTGATAAAGAGATACAAATGCTCAACTTAGTTAAAAGTTATTATTGAAATTATTCAGATTTTTAAAAAAACCAAAATGATAAAAACAGCTGTTATCACTCCGGAAACCCAACAGATTGATGTTGATAATACTCAAACAGGGAACAGATCTTTGTTAGTAGTTATCGTGTGCGTATTCTTCTTTTGGGGCTTTGCTGCATCAGGAAACGCATTATTGATCCCCGTTTTTAAAGAATCATTTCATCTTTCACAGTTCGAAGCACAATTGGTCGAGCTGTCATTTTACATCGCGTATTTCATTGGATCCATTATTTATTTTGTTATTTCTATAAAAAAAGCCAGCTGGCTTCCACAGATCAGTTCAAAAAAAGGAATGGTTAGGGGATTATTGCTTTCCGCTCTTGGAAGCATATTATTGGTTGCCGCTACATCAATCCATTCCTATATCTTCTTCTTGCTTTGCCTGTTTGTTATCGCTTTGGGTTTTACACTGCAGCAGATTGTGGCCAATCCATTATTGGTGCAATTGGGAAATATCAATACCGGTGCGCATCGCTTAATTTTAGCGGGTAGCGTGAATTCATTCGGTAATACCATTTCACCGCTAATACTAAGCGTTTTTTTATTTGGAGGGCTCGCAGCAAAAGTAAACGGCTCAGCTTTATCATTACAGTCTGTCCGTATACCATACATCGTATTAGCAGTTTTATACGTGATTTTTGCAGTTTGGTTCTACAAAACCCCGGTTCCCAAAACCAGCCAGCTAAGCGATGAACCGATAAAAGACCTCGGAGCTTTAAAATACCCGCAGCTTGTGCTGGGAATGGTTGCTGTATTTTGCTACGTTGGCGGCGAAGTAACCATGCAAAGTAATCTGCCCGCCCTAATCCATTCTGCTAAGATTTTAGGGCTGCCCGCCAGGGATGCTATTCCCTATTTAAGTTTATTTGGAGGCTGCCTTATGATTGGAAGATGGACCGGGGCTGTTTTTAGCTTTAAAGTTTCAAAAACAGCACAAACATTTCTGCTCTGTCTGGTACCCTTCCTTGCTTTTGGGGTAGTTCTTTTAGTCAACTGGTTAGGGGACTATTCTTTAAACGAAATAATCGACTATGCTTTGTTTTTACCTATATTGATTATTGCCCTACTCATAAGCAGGAATAATCCCATCAAAATATTGATTTTCGCTTCTGCTGCTGCAATCGTGATGATCGCTGGGGGGCTGCTGTTGAATGGTAAATATGCTTTATACTGCATCGTTTCGGCAGCTTTGTTCAGCTCACTCATGTGGCCATGTATTTTTCCTGTTGCGATTAAAGGATTGGGAAAATATACCCAGCAGGGCTCATCCCTGCTAATTATGATGATCCTCGGCGGAGCAATCCTTCCCCCCTTGCAAGGTTTATTATCTGACCATCCATCGATAGGTATACAGCTCTCTTATATTTTGCCATTGCTGTGCTTCTCATACGTTGGCTGGTATGGATTGAAAATGAAATAGCACCAGCGCATTATATAATATTTTTTAACAACCCATTTTAATACTAGAATATGAAAAAGGTAAAAGTTGCCATATTGGGTGCCGGATTTATTGCTGACATCCACGTGGAGAGTTACACAAGGTTTGTCCCTGAAGCCGAGGTGGTCGCAGTTTATGCACGAAATGCTGATAAAGCCCAATCCTTTGCGGATAAACACCATATCGCCCAATATTTTTCTTCAATTGATGAACTGATCAAAAACGCTGACTTTGATGTCATTGATATTTGCCTACCAAATTTCCTCCATAAACAGGCAACAATAAAAGCCGCAGCAGCCGGTAAACACATTATTATTGAAAAACCATTAGCAGTTACGCTGGAAGAAGCTGACGAAATGATTGCTGCCTGCGAAAAGGCCAACGTGAAACTGATGTATGCGGAGGAGCTTTGTTTTGCACCTAAATACGAGCGCGCCAGAAAATTAGTGGAAGAGGGAGCCGTTGGAAGTGTTTATATGTTAAAACAATCCGAAAAACACTCAGGTCCGCATTCCGATTGGTTCTATGATATCAACCAATCAGGGGGCGGTGTCTTAATGGACATGGGATGCCATGGTATTGCCTGGTTCAGGTGGATGTTGAAAAACACTAAGGCTGTGAGTGTTACTGCGTCGATGAATACGGTATTCCACAAGGAGAAAACCCTGGGTGAAGATAACTCCATAGTCATTATAGAATTTGAAAATGGCGTAACCGGCGTTGTGGAGAACTCCTGGGCGAAACAAGGGGGAATGGATGACCGTAGCGAGATCCATGGAACGGACGGTGTGGTATATGCCGATCTATTCGTTGGAAATTCGGTTCTGGCTTATAGCAAAAATGGCTATGGTTATGCTATGGAAAAAACAGACACTACGGTGGGCTGGAGTTTTTGTATGTTCGAGGAAGCCTTTAACCAGGGTTACCCTCAGGAATTAAAACATTTTATAGATTGTATACAAAATGACTGGGAGCCATTGATCACCGGTAAAGATGGCAGGACAGTTTTGGAGATCATCTATGCAGCCTACGCATCGGCAGGACAAGGCAAAAAAATAATGCTTCCATTTAGTTCAAAAGTAGAAAGACCCATTGACCTTTGGTTAAAGCCTTAGTACATTTCCAAATATTAAAACCATGACAATAAAAATTTACAGCACGTATGAAGAGCTTTCGGTAAATGTTGCCGATTATGTAATCAAGTTGATGTCAGGTTATGACAAACCCTTGTTTTGCCCTGCATCTGGCGATACACCCGCAGGTGTATATAAGAAATTGATCGAAAGATTTCGTGACAAAAAATATGATGTGGCCGGTTGGAAATTTGTGGGTTTGGATGAATGGGTGGGGTTAAACGGAACAGATGAAGGAAGCTGCCGCCATTCAATTGATAAAGACCTGTTCCTCCCGTTAGGCATCCGTGAAGACAACATCTGTTTTTTTGACGGCCGCTCGGTAGATCTTCCCAAATCGTGCAGAGATGCTGAACAATTTATCAGCGATCAGAATGGAATCGATGTAGTCATTCTCGGTTTGGGAATGAACGGACATATCGCCATGAACGAGCCTGGATGCGCAATTGATTGCAGGACCCAAATTGTACTGTTGCATCCTATCACCGGACAGGTTGGACAAAAGTACTTCAATGAACCCAAGATACTGAAAGAAGGCATTACTTTGGGAATGGGAACACTCCTGGAAAGTACGCATATCATTTTAATGGTAAGTGGTGAGCACAAGGCTGAAATTGTCAGAAAAATGATAGAGGAGCCTGTTACGCGTGATCTACCCGGAAGTCTCTTGCTGAGCCATCCATCCCTTACCATTTTTTTAGATGGCGGTGCTGCCGCCCACCTATCAAATAAAAATTAAATATGAAGAGCCTTCAGATTCTAGGAATTGACCTTGGTGGAACGAATTTAAGAGCGGGAATCGTGGTTAACGGGATTATCCAATCCTTTGTTTCACAGGCCCTTCATTCGCACGGCACCGGAACTCAGGTTCTTGAGCAAATTTTCGGCGTAATTGATAAAATCATTAATAACGATATCGCAGCCATCGGAATAGGCATCCCAGGTCTTGTGGATCCAACAACAAGGATACTGTATGATGTGGTTAATGTTCCTGCGCTGAATGGGATGGATCTTTTAATGATTTTGGAGCAACGCTATAATATTCCGGTACAAATAGAAAATGATGCCAATTGCTTTACATTGGGAGAATTTCATTTTGGTGCAGGCCTCCCCTATGAATCTATTGTGGGATTAACCATAGGAACAGGGCTTGGTGCAGGAATTGTAATCAATGGCAAATTATTTACCGGCAAACACGGTGGCGCTGGAGAATTTGGAATGATAAAATATCTCGATAAAAATATCGAATATTATGTAAGTGGCCGCTTTTTCGAACATGTATACCAAACGACAGGAGAAATTGTTTTTCAAAGAGCAATAATGGAGGATGCGGAAGCGATTGAAATGTATGAGGATTTCGGCCGGCATTTAGGCGAAGCGATTAAAATGATTCTCTGTTCGCTGGATTGTGAATGTATCCTCATTGGTGGAAGCGCAAAGACAGCCTTTTCTTTTTACTCCAAGAGTATGTGGGATACGGTTAATGGTTTTGCATATAAACGTGCGGTTTCCGCCTTAAGCATTGAACCATCTATTCTGTTAAATGCGAATATCCTGGGGGCAGCTGCGCTACACTTTACGGTTGACCGACGGAAATAATAAATGAGGTTGTATCATAAATATAGATTGTCATCCTGAGCCTGTCGAAGGGCCTGTTAAATACGCTTTGAGGTGTTTCGACAAGCTCAACATGACAGCATTTGAGGTGAAATCGCCTTTATGATACAGCCTCTTCCAGGCCATATAAAGTGAACCTCAACGGCTAAAACTTCTTCAATGACAAATTCGCAGAAGTCATGCGCAAAATCAAAAACACCTGAATTGACCTTATAATATGCAATTCAGGTGTTTTTTTGACTAAACATGTTATTTCGTTTCCATCAGCGGACTTGGATCCAGGTGCTTTATTTTACCAGGATAACCTGGCAACCAGTGCTGGCTGTTGACTTAACCATATCATATCTCCGGTAAGATCTGCGTAGCCGCTTTGAGCTATAAAGGGGCTGAAATTAAGCTATCAAACCGTTTTCCATGATCCATCTACCAACCTCAAAATATTCAATGGGTTACTGTTCTTTAATGCTTCCGGAAGTATTTCATCAGGGATATCCTGATATGATACTGGTCTTAAAAACCGATAAATGGCCGCAGTACCCACTGACGTTGATCGTTGATCGGTAGTAGAAGGAAAGGGTCCACCATGGTGCATGGAATGGCAAACTTCTACACCCGTCGGGAAACTATTATAGATAACACGACCAGCTTTTTGAGTAATGATGTCAATTATTGGTATTAAGTTGTTTTGATCGGCAGGTTCTGCATGTACAGTTGCGGTAAGCTGCCCTTCCAACTGATTTATAACCTGATGGAGCTGTGCTACATCTTTAACCAATACCAAAAGTGTTGCCGGCCCAAAAACCTCTTCACTCAACGCCTTATTGAGGAGAAAATCTTCTGCAGAAACTGTAAATGCAATTGGCCTGGCTTCATTTCTATCATTATCCGCAGCCTTTATTCCCTGAGCCAAAACAGTCACCCCACTAACGCTTTTCGCTAATTCCAAACCTTTATGATAAGATTTGCTGATATTCTTATTTAGCATTGTTGCAGGTTCGCTGGCGCTTAAATACCCTTCAAACTGATTTAAAAACGCCTTCCCCGTCTCATTTTCAATCAGCAATACCAGTCCAGGGTTAGTACAAAACTGGCCAGCGCCCATTGTTACCGAACCAGCTAATCCTTTGGCAATTGCTTCTCCTTTTGCCTTTAATGCCTGCTCCATCAAAATAACCGGATTTATAGCACTCATTTCCGCATATATGGGAATAGGTTCAGGTCTGTTAACTGTGGCATTGTGGAGAACCATACCTATTTTTCTGGATCCCGTAAAACCAACAGCCTTTATGAACTTATGCTGCACAAGTTTTATTGATTGATCATCGGTAAGATTTAAAGAAGAAAATACACCTTCTGGCATTTGCGTTTTTTGAGCAGCCTTAATGATGGCAGATGACACCAGTTCGCTTGTGCCGGGATGCGAAGGATGCGTTTTAACAATGACCGGGCATCCTGCCGCAAGCGCCGATGCTGTATCTCCTCCGGCAGTTGAAAAAGCCAATGGGAAATTACTGGCACCGTAAACTGCTACAGGCCCAATTGGAATCAGCATTCTTCTGATGTCAGGTTTTGGCAAGGGAGTTCTTTCAGGTTGCGCAGTATCAATTCTCGCATCTACATACCAGCCATCACGTAATAACAACGCAAACATTTTCAGTTGACCACAGGTGCGGCCTCTTTCCCCTGTTATTCTCCCCATAGGCAAACCTGATTCAGCAGCAGCTCTCTCCAAGAGTGATTCCCCGAGTGCCATTATTTCATCAGCAATTGCTTCTAAAAACTCCGCACGCTGTATTGTAGAAGTGTTTTTGTAACTTATAAAAGCGTGATGTGCCAATGTCAGCGCTTGCTCAAACTCCGCTTCTGTAGCATAAATAAACTTTTCTGGCATTGAAATATTCTCCGCTGGATTGAAAGCTTGAAAGCTGTTCTCTCCTTTACCGCTACGGGTACTTCCAATAAAATTCTCACCTGTTATAGACATAATTATTTTTAAAGTTTAAAACTAGCGCGCTATTAACGGATAGCAATATAATTTGTTAATGTGCCAATGTTATCAATACTTATGCTAACCTCATCCTTTTCATTCAAAGTAAAGTCATTAGGCGGTACAATACAGGTTCCGGTCATTAAAAAACAACCATTATCGAAATCACATCCTGCAAACAGGTAGGTTACCAGCTCTTTTAGCGACCGTTTCATCCTGCTAATCGAAACCGAATCACTGAAAACCTCTTTGCTGTCTCTCTTTATCACCATTGCTATCATTGTCTGGTCTGAAATTGGTGCTTCTGGCACATATAAGCAAGGGCCCAATGCTGCACTTCTTTCATAAATCTTGGCCTGTGGCAAATACAATGTGTTTTCTCCTTCAATGCTTCTCGAGCTCATATCGTTACCGATTGTATAAGCCTGAATGTTCCCCGATGAGCTGATAAACAAAGTCAATTCAGGTTCTGGCACATTCCAAACTGAGTCTTTTCTTATATTTACATGCTGATTGTGACMTGCAACGCGATGCGGTAAAGACTTAAAAAACAACTCCGGACGATCTGCGTCATAAACTTTATCATACATACTTGCACCGCCTGAATCCTGAGACTCTTCTTTGCGCGCTTCACGACTGCGCAAGTAGGTTACCCCGGCCGCCCATACTTCCTGCTGTCCAATCGGGGCTTCTGCTCCATTTTCTAATATTGCCAGTGCTTCTACTTCAGGCAAAGATAATGTACCTTCCTGAGCTAACAGGTGAATTAAATGCTGATGGAGATTATCATTGTTTATTAAAGTATCCCAGTCGGTATTTAACAAATAATACCCAGTATCACCATGCAAAAGTGCCCCCTGTTTTGTTTTATATAATTTCATATCCTTGTTTTTAATGATCAAAATGTCTGTTTATTATAAAGATATCCCTCTTTTCCACGGGATAAAATCATTATGTCCTAATGTCTCGGCCTTGGCCCTTACCTGTCCGCTTGCTATTTCAATGATGTAATCCATAATACGCTCACCTACTTGCTTAATTGTTTCTTCACCGGTTATTATAGTTCCTGCATTGATGTCGATGATATCATTCATCTTTTTATACAATGTGGTGTTGGTAGATATCTTTACAACAGGAGCAATCGGATTACCCGTTGGTGTACCAAGCCCTGTCGTAAAAAAAACAAGCGTTGCTCCTGCCCCAACTTCTGCTGTTGTCGACTCTATGTCACTTCCTGGCGTACACAGTAATGTAAGCCCTGGTTTAGAAACCTGCTCAGGGTAATCCAGAACATCAATAACCGGGGATGTACCAGCTTTTTTGGCCGCACCTGCCGACTTAATTGCATCAGTAATCAAGCCGTCCCGGATATTGCCTGCAGATGGGTTTGAATCAAAGTCCGAGCCTACGGCTTTCGCCCTTTCATGATAAGCAGTCATTAAAGACATAAACTTTTTTGCAGTACTTTCATCCAGGCACCGATCGCTTAATTCCTGTTCAACCCCACAAAGTTCGGGGAATTCTGAAAGGATTACCGATGAGCCCAAAGCCACTAAAAGATCAGAGGTATGGCCCAAAGCCGGGTTAGCTGAAATCCCAGAAAACCCATCGGACCCGCCACACTCTAATCCGATACAAAGTTTGCTCAAGGGTGCTGGCTTGCGCTTATACTCATTGGCCTCCATTAAACCCGCAAAAGTCTGTTTGATGGCCTGGTTTATCAATTCTGACTCTGATCCGACCTGCTGATGTTCAAAACAGTACAAAGGTTTGTTAAAGGCTGGGTCACGTTTAGTTATCTGCTCTTTCAACAACGATATTTGCGCATTCTGACAGCCCAGGCTTAATACCGTTGCCCCTGCAACATTGGCATGGGTAATGTACCCGGCAAGCAGACCACAAAGATTAATGGCGTCATCTTTTGTGCCGCCACAACCTAATGAGTGGGTTAAAAATTTAACCCCATCGACATTTGGGAATACCCTATTTTCGATTCCTGCCCCAACATCTGTCAAATCTAAATCTACATTCAATATATCTGCTTTAGACATACCTGCCCTATGCATCTTAACCAATTGCTGAACCTGATTATAGTAAGAAAAATCATTATCATAATAGCCCAATCCTTTCATAAAAGCATCCTGAATCACCTGTACATTCTTATTTTCGCAGAACACCAATGGAATAACGAGCCAATAATTGGCTACACCAACTTTTCCATTTTCTCTATGATAGCCCATAAATGTTTTATCTTTCCAGGATGATATTTCAGGCAGCTCCCAACTAATTTTTCTTTCCTTAAGTTTATAACTACCAGAAGCATGACTAATATTATCTCTGGTAATTACTTCTCCTTTCTTAATCGTTTTATTTGCCTTGCCTACAAGTACACCATACATTAGAACCTCATCCCCCTTATGTAAGTCAACCGTAGCAAACTTGTGCTTTGCCTGCACATCAGTAATTAAATTGTATGTACCACTATCATTACTTACAGGCTCTCCGGCTTTTAAATCCGACAGTGCTATTTCGATATTATCGGTGTTATTTATTTTAAGTGTTTTTGATTTCATTAGTTAAGTATTTATTTTTCTAGTATTTACTTCACAACCTATTTCATCCTATGCAACAATCATGATTTATCATTTGATTTAGCTTAATGGTGCTGTAGTGAAATACTTTTAGGGTCAATCTTTTTCCCTATTCCTTTTATGGCATACCAGGCAATAAAAGCGAAACATACCATTGGTATCAGAAAGGCTATAGACATTCCTAAACGATCTCCTATCAGGCCCATTAGCGGAGGACAAAATGCGCCACCCGCAACTGCCATCACCAGAAACGAAGCTCCTTTTTTGGTCAGCGGTCCTAAATCATAGATACCTAAAGCAAAGATTGTCGGGAACATGATCGACATAAAGAAATAGGTAAAAAACAGGGCTATTACCGAAAACCATCCCATTTCTAACAATACTATAAATACCAACACAGTATTCACCAAAGCATATATTCCGAGAAGCTTCTGTGGCGATAAATATTTCATCATATAGGCCCCTGATAACCGTCCGATCCAGAAAAGGCCCATCCCCCCGATTGCAAGAATAAGAGATGCTGCCTGTTCCGGGTTTTTAGGTTTAAACACCTCGCCAAACCAACCTAAATGCTGCATGATATCTTTAACAGGTCCCATAACATTCGGTATCGTCTCCGTAACATAGTTAATAAAAAAAGAGTTTATTCCAGTCTGAGCAGCTACATACAAAAATTGCGCAATTACAGCTAATACAAAGGCCGGATGCTTCAATAAATTACTCATCGGCGGGTCATCAGCTGTTTCGGTTTCACTAGTTTCCTTTACTTCAGGAAGTTTGAAGAGCATAAAAACAAGCGCAACAACCACAACGATTCCACCGACAATCATGTATGGTTTAACCATCGAATCGAACTTGTCTACCCCAGGTGTATGTTCTGTTCCAAAAATGAATAAGCCGCCCATTAAGGGGCCCAATATCCAGCCTAATCCATTAAAAGACTGCGATATGTTGATCCGTCTGGCAGCATATCCATGAGGTCCTAGAATAGTTGAATAAGGATTTGCCGCAGTTTCCAGACAGGCCAGCCCGCATGCCAGTACAAATAAGGCCAGTAGAAAAGGAATAAACGCCTGTAGTTTAGCTGCAGGATAAAAAAGAAAGGCACCAATGGCAAATAAAGCCAGTCCTAAAATGATTCCTTTTTGATATCCGAACCGCTTCATGAACAATCCTGCCGGTACAGCCATGGCCAGGTAGCCTATATATGCCAGGTAGCCTATATAT
>NZ_JBFTRT010000074.1:0-12148 GCF_056399685.1 Pedobacter sp. 01N416 | reverse complement strand
CCGGGGGTATTTTTTTGAAAGTTTTAACCAAAATACATTCGAAGAAAAAACGGGTTTATCAGGCAGGTTTGTTCAGGATAACGAATCTTATTCTTCTTACGGTGTAATTAGAGGTTTACATGCCCAAACCGGAGAATTTGCACAAGCCAAATTAGTCCGTGTAACCAAGGGGGAAGTATTGGATGTTGCGGTAGATGTACGTCCAAGCTCACCAACCTATGGTAAACATTTTGCCATACGCTTAAGTGCAGAGAATAAATTACAGCTTTATATACCAAGAGGTTTTATACATGGCTTTTCGGTATTGAGCGAAACGGCAGAATTTTTATACAAATGCGATAATTTTTTCAATAAAGCTTCAGAAACCGGCGTAATTTATAACGATGCGGACCTGAATATCGATTGGTTAATTCCGGAGAAAGATCAGGCGGTATCTGATAAAGATTTACTTTTAAACCCCTTTTCAGCTTTACAACATATATGAGCAAAATATTAGTAATTGGTGCCGGCGGACAGTTAGGCCAGTGCTTAAAGGTGGTTGCGGAGCGAAGAGGAATTACAGAAATTGTTTTTCCAGCTGAGCAGGATGCCAATATTTTGGATGAATCTGGTTTGAATGATCTGTTAGCTGCTGCGCAACCTGCTTTTGTGATTAACTGTGCCGCTTATACTGCTGTAGATAAAGCAGAGGATGAAGTTGAGCTGGCTAAAGCAATTAACGAAACAGGTGCGGGATACCTGGCCTCAGCTTGTCTGGTAAATGGGGCAACGCTTATACATGTTTCCACTGATTTCGTTTTCGAAGGGAATGAAGTAAAATTACTAAAGGAAGACGACGAGGCTAGACCAATCAATGTTTATGGTGTAACCAAACTGGATGGAGAAAAAGTAGTTTCATCCAAGCTGCCAACCCATTTTATTGTCCGCACCAGCTGGTTGTATTCTGAATACGCCAATAATTTTGTGAAAACCATGCTTAAACTTGGTGCGGAGCGTGACGAGCTGAATATTATTGCCGATCAGGTGGGTACGCCAACCTACGCGATTGATCTGGCAAATGCTATTTTTGATATTATCGCATCTTCATCTACCTCGTACGGAGTATACCATTATAGCAATGAAGGTGTAACCTCATGGTTCGATTTTGCAAAGGCCATTTTTGATATCAGCGAAACGGCGGTTAAAGTGAATCCTATTCCAGGGTCTGCTTACCCAACCAAAGCCACACGGCCAGCATTTTCGGTAATGGATAAATCTAAAATAAAAAATACATTTAATATTGAAATCCCTTATTGGAGAGATAGTTTGGTGGAATGTATAAAACAAATTAAAATACAATAAATAGGTATCATTATTTCATTTAGGTCTGCAATGACCAATGAACCAATGACCAATGAACTAATGACTAGAATATGAAAGGTATAATCTTAGCTGGTGGCAGCGGAACCCGTTTGCATCCTTTAACTTTGGCTTGTAGTAAACAGATGATGCCGGTTTACGATAAACCGATGATCTATTATCCTTTATCTACGCTGATGTTGGCTGGGATAAAAGAAATTCTGATTATTTCTACCCCACACGATCTGCCAAATTTTGAGAAATTATTGGGGGATGGTGCTTCTTTAGGCTGTAAATTTAGTTATGCCGTACAGGCCGAGCCGAATGGTTTAGCACAGGCTTTCGTGATTGGCGAAGAATTTATCGGTCAAGATAAGGTAGCTTTAGTGTTAGGCGATAATATCTTCCATGGCGATGGTATGGCCAAATTATTACAGGCCAGTTCCGATCCCGATGGCGGTGTGGTATTTGCCTATCAGGTTTCAGATCCAGAACGTTACGGTGTGGTTGAGTTTGATGCTGATAAAAAAGCAATTTCTATTGAAGAAAAACCTGTTCAACCCAAATCAGACTACGCAGTACCAGGATTGTATTTTTATGATAATGAGGTTGTAGAAATTGCCAAAAATATTAAACCTTCACCTCGTGGCGAGTACGAAATTACCGATGTGAACCGAATCTATCTAGAACGAGGTAAATTAAAGGTAGGCGTATTAAGCCGTGGAACAGCCTGGTTAGATACCGGGACTTTTACCTCTTTAATGCAGGCAGGGCAATTTGTGCAGATTATTGAAGAGCGACAAGGCTTAAAAATCGGGTGTATTGAAGAAATCGCTTATCGTATGGGCTTTATCGACGCAGAACAGCTTAGGGCTATTGCTACACCTCTGGTTAAGAGTGGTTATGGAAGTTATCTCTTGAAGCAGATTAAATAACAAATTCGACTACAGTTAATATACTCAAAATAATAAATCACCATTCAATGCCATTGTATTGACTGGTGATTTTCTTTTATTTGGGATTTTTGTCATCCTGAGCGCAGCGAAGGATCTCTAAAATGCATATGCAATCTTTATTACCATATAAGATATAAGTTCATTTAAGCATTACGCTCCATCCAACGCTGCGTACTTCGCGCTTTCTCTTTGTGTCCTTTGTGGTTAAAAGAATTAAGCATTCTACATTTATCTTATATTTGCCCAATTACCGAAAGAAAAAATGAATACAGAAAATCAGATTGCTATTATTGGTTTAGGTTATGTAGGCTTACCCCTGGCAATCGAATTTGCTAAGAAATATAAAGTAATTGGTTTTGATACGAATGAGGAGCGGGTAGCGGAGTTAAATCAGTTAAAGGACAGAACAAATGAAGCCAATCTGGAAGATCTGAAAACTGTAATTTCGGCATCGGAGATGGGATTAACCCTGAGTGCCAATTTAGCCGACCTGRCCAAATGCAGCATCTATATCGTTACCGTCCCTACCCCTATCGACCATCTTAAAAGGCCGGATCTGCAACCTTTACTTGCGGCCAGTAAAATGTTAGGTATTGTATTAAAAACAGGTGATATCATCATTTATGAATCAACTGTTTATCCAGGTTGCACCGAAGAAGATTGTGTACCTGTTTTAGAAAAAATTTCAGGATTAAAATATAATATCGATTTTTTCTGTGGTTATTCCCCAGAACGGATTAATCCTGGAGATAAAATTAATACCCTTACCAAAATTAAAAAGGTAACATCAGGCTCTACGCCTGCAATTGCTGCTGAAATTGATCAACTCTACGCATCAATTATTACGGCAGGTACCCATTTGGCACCCAGCATTAAAGTAGCAGAAGCCTCAAAAGCAATAGAAAATGCGCAGCGGGATGTAAATATCTCTTTTGTAAACGAACTGGCCTTAATTTTCGATCGCATGGGCATTGATACAACAGATGTATTGGCTGCTGCTGCAACCAAATGGAATTTTCTAAACTATAAACCCGGCTTGGTTGGTGGCCATTGTATTGGCGTAGATCCCTATTATTTAGCACATAAGTCAGAGTCATTAGGCTATAAGCCTGAAGTAATCCTATCTGGCAGAAGGGTGAATGACAATATGGGGATGTTTGTGGCCAATAAGGTGATCAAAATGCTGGTGGCCAAAGATAAAGTGATCAATGGCGCTAAGGCCCTAATATTGGGTTTCGCTTTTAAAGAGAATTGCCCCGATACCCGAAATACCCGGGTAATTGATATTTACAAAGAATTGAAATCGTTTAGTATGGACGTTGATGTATACGATCCCTGGGCCAATGCAGCTGAAGTGGAGGCTGAATATAATATCCGGATGATTCAAAATGATGATTTCGGGTATTATGATGTAATCATTTTAGCAGTGGCCCACCAGCAGTTCTTGCATATCGATTATGCTAACTTTAAAGCAAAAGGTTCGATTATTTTCGATACCAAATCCTTTATCAACAGAGATTTGGCGGATGCAAGGTTATAATATTGCTATATAACACTAATATTTGTTTACCCCTTCTGTACCCTTTGTTTACCCTTTCTCTATACCAAGTTAACCCCAGGGTTACCCCATGCTTACCTATTCTTTACCTTTTTATTACCTAAAAGGTAAACAAACAATGTAAAAATGGCCGATAAAAGGAAATGTATAAAGCAGCAAAAGGCTTGGCTAGTGTGAGCTTGGTAAGAAGAATGGGTAAAGGTAGTAAATACGATTTAGCAGCTTTGGTTAACGATATGGTCATTTCTGATCTTCATTTATGAAAAAAGATGATATTTTAAGGGGTGTTTTAAAGCCTTAACTATTTTGAATAACATTTCTGAAGTACTGTTGATCGTGTATAAGTTATATTTTTGTTAATTCTCTTGCACAAATTAAGCTGTAGAATCTTTTTAAAGCATCATTTTCGACTATTTGTCTGATTTAATCTACTCTTTATTGGAAAATAGCATGAATTTTCTTAAATTTAACTCGTTAATTAGAATACTTTTGTTGTTCGGTAAATAATACTTTCAATTCGCATATTATTGCAGTGATTGTTTCGTTTATAAACGAGTGATATGATAAGGCGATTTAATTTGATATTCCATTGTTATAAATATGTTAAATTTTTTTTCAAAAAAGAATAAAGTAACTGATATCTCCTGGTTAGGCGTTGATATTCATTCGCATATCCTGCCAGGTATTGACGACGGCTCTCCTGATATGGAAACTTCCGTTCGATTTGTAAAATCGCTTACGGAGCTGGGGTTTGCTCAATTAATTGCGACCCCTCATATTTATAAAGAGCTCTATCCAAATACGAAAGTAAGTATCGATAATGTTAAAGAAAATCTACAAGAAGTACTTAACAAGGAAAATATATCAACCAAATTAGGAGCGGGTGCGGAGTATATGATAGATCAGGATTTTACTCTGGATGAAGATTTATGCCCGTTGGATCAAAAGCATTTACTTATAGAAATGTCTTACCTATCTGAAAGCCCTGATATTAGTCAAACCATATTTAATATCGAAATTAAAGGATATAAGCCAATTTTAGCACACCCAGAACGTTATACATTTTATTTTAAAGATAAAAGCCGATTAAAGAGGTTTAAAGAAAAAGGCTGTTTATTACAGTTAAACCTACTATCTGTTTTGGGGTATTATGGGCGCGATGTGAAACAATTGGCCGAGATGCTATTAAAGGAAAAAATGTATGATCTAGCAGGAACTGACCTTCATCATGATAAGCATTTGCTTACCTTAACTGATGCGGTACAATCAGGTAGGTTGCATGATCTCATAGGTCATTACAGTTTTAAAAATCAAGAGACATTTAGTTCTATTTATGCTTAAGAGTGCTTTAAATGGAATACTCTTTCAATTTACAAATTATGTTAAAGGTTTAATATAAAAACTTGATGTAAAATATTCAAATTTCTAAAATTAATCGTTTTTAGATATTACAATTAAATGATTAAGTTTGCAAGCTGTTTAAAATGATCATTTTCATTTTAAATGGATATATACCTATGAATAAAAAAAATAACATGAAAAGAGAGGTGAAATTAATAATCGTATTGTTAATTATTACCTTAAGCTCATCTTGTGTGAGTAATAAAAAAATAGCTTACTTTCAAGATATACAGGGTGTTAACAGTGCGAAGCTTGAAAATGCAACAGCCTATACTGAGCCTGTAATACAGACAGATGATATCTTAAGTATAAATGTTTTTACCCTGAATCCTCAAAGTGGTGCCATCGTTAATCAAGCAGCTGCAACTCCTGCCCTTGGAGGAAATACAAATAGCAGCCTCTCTACGCAAAATACAGGATTTCTTGTAGATAAAAATGGAGAGATTGAACTTTCTTTAATCGGGAAAGTTAAGGTTGCAGGGTTAACAACCTATCAAGCTAGGGAATTGATTAGAGGGAAAGCGACAGATATTTATAAAGAACCGAATGTACAATTGAGATTTGCTAATTTTAAAGTTAGTGTTCTTGGTGAAGTGAATGCTCCATCAGCTTATACATTGCCTAATGAGAAAGTATCGATTCTTGATGCCTTGAGTTTAGCTGGAGATCTGACCATATATGGGCGCAGAGAAAATGTACTTGTAATCCGTGATAATAACGGAAAGAAAGAATTCGCCCGACTAGACTTAAACTCATCAGAAATTTTTAATAGTCCCTATTATTATTTAAAGCAAAATGATGTTGTTTATGTCGAGCCAAACAAACGTAAGGTTTCGGCCTCTAATTCTGCCCAGATACAAACCATAGGTGTAATCGCATCCGTAATATCCGTAATTGTATTGGCAATAAGTAGTTTCAAATAATAATCGAGCTTAGTTTATACATGAATAATTTTCAAGAAAATCCGAATATAGAAGAAGAGGAAAGTGTTGATTTAAAAAAAATATTTTCAAAAGTTGTAGAAAAATGGCCCTGGTTCTTTGTGAGCATTATAATTTGTTTACTAGCTGCATTTTTATATGTGAAATTTACCGCTCCTAGTTATCAGATCACTGCTAGGGTTCTGGTTAATGACGATGAAAAGGGTGGGGGTATGGCAAAAGAAGCGGGCGCTTTGATGGATTTAGGCGGACTATTAGGGTCCAAGAATTCTGTCGATAATGAAGCTGAAATTCTCAAAACACGTTTTTTGATGGAGCAGGTAGTTCGTAAAATGGAACTTAATATTACCTATAGTACCAGAGAAAATTTTATTAAAAGAGAAATTTATGATGCGCCATTTAAATTAGAAATAATAAATGGAATTGATACAATTAAAGCAACTGCGCTCGATATAGAAAAAATTAATAATGGTAAATTCAGAATAAAGGGTAAAAAAATAGATAAAGAAGTCTCTTGGAACCAACCCTTTAAGTTAGATGATGTCGGCCTGGTAAAATTGGTTCCAAAATTTGGTAACTATGCTTTTTCTAATACATATGCCGTACTTATAACTTCATTAGACGAACGTGTAGCCACATTGATGAAGAATCTGTCTGTTACGGTTTCTAATAAACAGGTAACTATTATAGATTTAGGATTATCTTATCCATTACAAAAGAAAGGAGAGGATATTCTGAATACCCTGATTGGACAATATATTGCATCTAGCTTGTACGATAAAAATATAATAGCCGATAGTACAACCAAATTTATCCAAAACCGTTTGGGCAAGATTGCTAATGAGCTGGGGGATGTTGAAAGTAGGGTTGAAGAATTTAAGAAAACTAATAAGCTTGCCGATATGTCGGAACAAGGTAAACTTTTAGTTCAAAACTCAGGGGAGTTTGCTTCAGAGTTAGCTAAGGCCGAAACACAAGTTGCTATATTGGATGATTTGGAAAAATATCTCAAAGATGAAGGTAAAAATAAACGTGTTTTTCCAACATCGTTACTTCCTCAGGATATGGTTTTCTCAGGCATTATGAATCAATATAATGCACTGTTGATCGAACGAGATAAACAGTTGTTGAGTGTAACTGAAGAAAGTCCTTTTGTTAAAAATATTGATGATCAAATCGCTGGATTACGGAATGGAATATTGGCTAATATTCAGAGTACTAAAAATACCTTTGTTGTAACGCGGGATAAATTACGTAGTCAAGTAAACCAAACAGAAGGGAAGATATCGGGTGTTCCTCAAATTGAGAAAGATTATTTAAAGCTGGCTCGGAATCAAAAAATCAAAGAAGAGCTTTATATATTTCTAATGCAGAAAGCAGAAGAAACTGCGATATCTAAAACCTCTAACATTTCAATTGCTAAAACGATAGATCCACCAAAAGCCAATGTGGAGCCAATAAGTCCTAAACAAAAAGTTATATATTTAGCAGGGTTTTTTGCTGGTTTAGTTATACCACTTATATTTATCTTTATCTCTGATTTCTTTAATACAACCATTTCTACAAAAGAAGATATTACAGCAAAAACCAATGTCCCGGTTATTGGAGAAATCAGTCACAATGAATATAATGATAATTTAATCGTTGCTAACAAAGAGAGATCAGCCATTTCTGAGCAATTCCGTGCGCTGCGAACAAACCTTTCCTTTTATCTGAAAAGTAAGGAAGAAAAAATTATACTACTTACATCTAGTATGAGTGGAGAAGGTAAATCTTTTACAGCTATTAATTTAGGCAATATTTTAGCCCTGGCCGGGAAAAAGGTATTGTTGATGGAATTGGATTTAAGAAAACCCGGCCTTTCGGCTAAGTTAGGTGTTTCAAATGATATTGGTTTTAGTAATTACACCATAAGTAGTGATGTTAAAATTCAAAGCATTATTAAGCAACTTGCCATTAATAAAAATATGTTTATTATTTCGTCTGGGCCCTTACCACCAAACCCTGCCGAGACCTTAATGAGTGAGCATACGCCTGTTCTGATAGAAGAATTAAAAAAGCAATTTGACTATATCATCATGGATGCTCCACCGGTGGGGATAATTACTGATGCCCAACTGTTGGCTAACTATGCTGACGTGACACTGTATTTAGTTCGACAAAAAGTAACCCATAAAGATCAGTTAGCTATCGTTGAAGATCTTTACAAGAAAGGTAAAATGAAGAAACTGGGTATAGTTGTGAACGATATTGTTAGCAAATATTACGGGTATGGTTACGGCTACGGTAATTATGGAGAGGTCAAAAAAAGTTCAATTTTTGAGAGGGTATTTAGTAAATTCAAATGACGCAAGATAATATAAAATGAAAACTGCACTAATAACAGGAATTACAGGACAAGATGGTGCTTATTTAGCAGAATTACTGCTTGAAAAGGGTTATATGGTTCATGGAATTAAGAGAAGAAGTTCGATGTTCAATACTGATCGTATTGATCATTTATATCAGGACCCACATGAGGACAATGTAAGATTTAAATTGCATTATGGGGATTTAACAGATTCAACCAATTTAATTCGTATTGTTCAAGAGGTACAACCAGACGAAATTTATAATCTAGGCGCGATGAGTCATGTGAAAGTGTCCTTTGATTCTCCCGAATATGTAGCTAATGTTGATGGTATAGGAACGCTAAGAATATTGGAGGCAGTGCGAATTTTGGGGCTAGAAAAGAAGACCAGAATATATCAAGCATCAACTTCCGAATTGTATGGTGGTATGCCGGAGAATAAAAATGATAAAGGATTTTATGATGAAAATWCACCTTTTTATCCACGCTCACCATATGGCGTCGCGAAGATTTATGGTTTTTGGATCACTAAAAACTATCGGGAGGCCTATGGCATGTTTGCTTGTAACGGCATCTTGTTTAATCATGAAAGTCCTTTACGTGGCGAAACTTTCGTAACGCGTAAAATCACTAGAGCTGTAGCTAAAATCGCTCAAGGTTTACAAAGCAAATTGTATTTGGGCAATTTGGATGCAGAACGAGATTGGGGGCATGCTAAAGATTACGTAGAAGCCATGTGGCGGATCCTACAACAAGATGTGGCAGAAGATTATGTTATTGCAACAGGAGTTACCACGCGGGTAAGAGAATTTGTACGAATGGCTTTTGCTGAAGTTGGTATTGCAATCGAATTTAAAGGAACTGGTATTGAAGAAAAAGGATATGTAGTTGCCTGTGGTAATAAAGGTTATCAACTTGAATTAGGGACTGAGGTTGTGGGGGTAGATCCCGCATATTTCCGTCCAACTGAAGTAGATCTTTTAATTGGCGACCCTACAAAATCCAAAACTAAGTTAGGCTGGATTCCTAAATATGACCTAGCTGCTTTAGTAAAGGAGATGGTAGCTGCGGATGTTGATCATTTCAGCAAAGAACAATTATTGAAAGCCCATGGCTATGTTATTAAAAATCAGTACGAATAATGTCTGAGGTTTATTTAAATGATAAATCCGCTAAAATTTACATTGCTGGTCATAGAGGAATGGTTGGCTCTGCGATTTTACGGAAATTAAAAAGTGAGGGTTTTAGCAATATTGTAACTAGGTTATCAAATGAGCTAAATTTGAAAGATCAGACTGCCGTAAATGATTTTTTTGATTTAGAAAAGCCAGAATACGTATTTTTAGCAGCTGCCAAGGTCGGCGGTATCATTGCCAACAATACTTATAGAGGTGAATTTTTGTACGATAATTTGATGATTCAAAGTAATGTTATTGAAGCATCTAGAAATGCCAATGTGAAAAAATTGATGTTTTTAGGCTCCTCATGTATTTATCCAAAAATGGCGCCACAACCCTTGAAGGAAGAATACTTATTAACTGGTGAATTAGAATTGACGAATGAACCTTATGCGATTGCAAAAATTGCTGGCATTAAAATGTGTGATGCATATCGAAATCAGTATGGTTGTAATTTTATATCAGTAATGCCAACTAATCTATACGGTATAAATGATAATTATCATCCAGAGAATTCTCATGTTTTGCCTGCATTGATACGTCGATTTGATGATGCAAAAGCACAAAACGCTCCTTATGTAACAATATGGGGTACTGGATCTCCCAAAAGAGAGTTTTTATTTGCTGATGATTTGGCTGACGCCTGTTACTTTCTAATGCAAAGTTATAATGATAGTGGATTAGTAAATATAGGTTGTGGAGAAGATTTGAGTATTAAAGATTTGGCATTAATGATTAGTGACGTTATAGGCTATAAAGGAGAAATACGGTTTGATAGATCGAAACCCGATGGAACCCCTCGGAAATTAATGGATGTTTCAAAGTTAACATCACTTGGATGGAAGTACAAAACCAATCTTATTGATGGGATATCTCTGGCTTATTCAGATTTTAAGAGTAATCCGTTAACGAAAATAATTTAGCAATGATTTGTAAATTAGTAGAATGGGATTCAAATTTTTTTTCCAAGAAAATTTATAAAGCTACTCTAAATAATAACTTTACAGACGAGGAAAAGACTGAAATTCAAGATTTAAATGCCGATTTAATTTATATAGTAGCTTCGGAGCCAAATCCTAGTTTGATTAAGAATATTACTAACCTTGGCGCTCTCTTATACGACAAGAAAGTAACTTACAAAAAATCATCTTTTTTTGATCAAAAAGAATTTACTAATAATTTATCTTTTAATTCTGCAATAAATTTGAGTTCTAATCTTGAAAAAATGGTTTATCAAAGCGGTAAATATTCGAGATTTAATTTAGATAGAAATTTAAACTATAACTACGAAAGGCTCTATAGAACTTGGATTGATAAATCTTTAAGCAGAGAATTAGCCGATGAAGTATTAGTTGCAGTTGATCCTACAAATAACGAAGTGGGTTTTATAACCTTGAAAAAAACCGAATATGCAGGGAATATTGGTCTTATTGCCGTTGATGAAAAATATAGAGGGAAAAAAATTGGTGTCGATTTACTTTTGATGGCTGATCAGTGGTATAAAGAAAACAGTGTCAAAGAAGCAACTATAGTTACTCAATTAGATAACATTCCTGCTTGTAACTTATATGAAAAAATGGGCTACAGTTTGGATAAATTAGAATACATATTTCATTTATGGAAGAAATAAAAAAAATTCCTTTTAATAAACCGTTTTTAACGGGGAAAGAAAACCATTATCTATATCAAGCAGTTTTATCTGGAAAAATCTCTGGTGATGGTGTCTTTACGAAAAAGTGTCACACTTTTTTTGAACAAAAATACCACTTCAAGAAAACTCTATTAACAACATCATGTACGGATGCCTTGGAAATGGCATCAATACTAATTGATATTAAGCCTGGTGACGAGATTATTGCACCTTCCTATACATTTGTGTCTACCGTAAATGCATTTGTTTTGCGTGGAGCCAAAATTGTTTTCGCGGATAGCTGTGCTGAGAATCCTAATATTGATATAAAACAAATAGAGGCATTAATTACAGATCGAACAAAAGTAATTATCCCGGTGCATTATGCCGGAATAGCCTGCGATATGGATGAGATCATGGCTTTGGCGAAGAAATATAATTTATATGTAGTGGAAGATGCTGCCCAAGCTATAGATTCATACTATAAAGGAAGTCCACTCGGCGGAATTGGCCATCTGTCAGCTTTTTCATTTCATGAAACTAAAAATATAATATCTGGAGAGGGTGGTCTGCTGGCAATAAATGATGAGAAATTTTCTGAAAGGGCTGAAATTATTAGAGAAAAAGGAACAAATAGGTCTCAGTTCTTTAGAGGAGAGGTAGATAAATATGGATGGGTAGATATTGGATCGTCATTTTTGCCCTCTGATATTATTGCGGCATTTTTATATGCACAGCTGGAAAATTTAGACGAAATTCAATTTAGACGTAAGCAGATTTGGAATCAATATTATTC
>NZ_JBFTRT010000073.1:0-16542 GCF_056399685.1 Pedobacter sp. 01N416 | reverse complement strand
TTTTTGGGTTTAACACAATAACAAGAATATTGGCGTAAGCTAAAGCAGGCTAAAAAATAAAACTAAATCTACATATTAAGTAGCTCACTATCAATGCCTCTTGCTGGGAATATTATTGTTGGTTCATTCGGCAATGGTTTATTCTGTTAATTGTAGACCAAACCGAGCACCCCATTCCATATTATTTGACCATATAAGCTTCAGCATTTTTTAATCAGCGCTAATCGCTCCCCGCCAAACGCCTGACTGTTTCCACAATCCATCATACATTTTCCATATTTTTTAACCGCAAAGCGCACAGAGAGAAGGCGCAAAGACCGCAGCGTTGGGCATAATCGAGATTATATAATCTTATATGTTTCAATTAAAAAGATCCTTCACTTTCAACTATGCCTAGTACAGCTCACTTATGATGACAAAACGGAAAAATCGTCCGTCATTCCCGCGCAGGCGAGAACCACGCAGTGCTCAGCGAAGCTAATCTTAAAGCTCAATACATTACGACTAACCTTCTCTTTTTAGAAAAAATTGAATAGTTTAGCTATTCATAAATTCACGGAATCTCTAATGCTAAAAGTGCGCTCAGCATGAAAAAACACCTTAAATACATTGATGGCAGTTCGGATAAGTTCTGGCAGATTGAAGTACTCAACAATAGCTACACCGTTACTTATGGCCGAAATGGAACCAGCGGTATTTCGCAGACTAAAACTTTTGACGATGCTGACCAATGTTTAAAAACCGCAGAAAAACTGCTGAGCGAAAAAACAAAGAAAGGTTATTCCGAAACGGGTGAAGTAATTATCAGCCAGGTGCTATCCACACCTAAAAAAAGTGGAGGTAAAGATGTAACCGAAATATTAAATGCTTACGACGCCATTTTGATGGAGAGAAATCTGGCAGCATTATTACCATTTCTGCAACAAAACGCCAAAGGAAATATAGAAGTACTTAAAAGGCATATTAAAGCTAAAAAACGGCACTGGATGACTTATATTGACCTTAGCAATGAACCAGGGTTTAAGTCTGCAAGCCATAGGTGGGGTACAAGAGGGGATGAGAAATTAAGAGATATTATTACACTTACCGCCATCGGCCTACTGAGCAAAACAGATATTATGGCCTGGGATGAAGCTTTCGACATATTGGAAAAAGCGAAAGACCCTCAAATTTTAGCCATTTTGCAATGGGCGCAACCCGATTGGATTAACGATTTTATTCTCGATAAAGTGAAAAAAAGCGAGTGGCGGAATTTTAGTTACCAAACCTTGCGTTTCCTCGAAAGTCATGCTTTAATTAAACCATTGCCCGAACTGTATACGTTGTGTTTAGGCCGCTTTAGGGAGTGGTCGTCTAAAATAAAGACAAGAGATTTTATCAAATATATACTGAACGATGAGTTGGCCTATACACGCGATGTACCCAATTTATACTACTACGAAACCGGGATACAGAACAATTACTTCAGAGATAACGATACCCAGGCATATAACGAATTTTCTATATGGGAGATTATCTACAACGCCCTATTGCAGGATGGGAAACTAGATCGGCAACAGTTTATAGAACAGGCCATTTTAATCCAAACCAAAGATTGGAACAACAACCTTAAATCTTTTTATCGAAAAAGATTAAGCGATTTAAATCCTACTGCTGCAGAGCTTGTGCTTTATCAGGAATACCTTTTTGCTTGTTTGCAATATGCTTTTGCACCAGTTGTAAATGCATCGGTAGCGTTGATCAAACAGATTTATGAAGAGAAAAAGTTTAACACCAACTCTTTTCTCGATTGGCTTGAACCTTTGATGATGAGCAACGATAACAAAACGGCCATTAAGAACATTCTGCCTGTTCTGGAGAAACTGAATAAATCACAACCCAAATTAAACAAAAGGATCACTTCTCTGATTGCTGATACTTATGTGGTGCCCGATCTTAACCTGCAAGAAAGGGCAAGTAAACTGCTCTTAAAAATAGCAGCACCAAAAGATATTGCATTACACGAAAAATTATCAGGTTATTCGGCACTGATGTTGGGAAATGTCCGCGCGGGCTTAAGCAGTTTGCTCGCGGCCGAAGATTTTCTTGTTGCTGATGACGCTTTAGAAAGCTATCATTTTAAACATAAACAGGAAAAGGTGCTAAATGAGCCCATTGTATTGCCGAAGGATTGGAATGATGTGGTATATTTATTCGGCAAATTTATTGCTTCAGAAGAAATAGCCGATGCCGAGATACTACTAAATACCTACATCACCCAACAACATTTATTCCCTGCTGATTATGCCAAACAATTAGCCCCTTACGGACAACAGGTTGAAAAGAAATATTTTGAAAGTGTTCATAAAACTTATATCGCCACATTTCTGCGCGAAAAAATAAAAAATATCGGTTTTGTGTTTACCATAACACAAAATACCTATCATAAAATCAAAACGCTCCTGCTCATCAGGCCTTATTTAGATATCGTGCAAAAAAGAATGGCTGGCAACATCCGCCTACCCATGCTTTCTTTCCCTACACACTATCCATATTGGGTGGCTCCAAAAATACTTTTAGAAAGATTAATTACCTATCATGAAAATGAAGAAGAAATCAATGCACTCGATTTAACTATTGCCATTAGCCGCATGCCACGCGAACAGGTAGAAGAAGCGGTTCCACTTTTAGAAAAGCTTAACGGCGAGCTTAAACAACTCATGGCCTTTTGTTTGGGCACTACAAAAGATATTACGATTAAAAGCGATAGTATATTTAATAAACTGTTGACGAAAATGGGAGGTTCAACAGAGGCCGGCTTAAAAAGCGTGTGGGCAATGGCCGCCAGAATGTACTATCCCGATGAAACCTTTGCCGTATTTAACAATACTTACCTCAAAGATTATCCAATGGCTGTTTCTCCGTTTAAGCCCGAAATAAGGATTAAAGAAAAGTGGAACGAGTATACGAATTATCAGACCAAGAAAATAGAAAGATCAGCATCGTGGTACGAGCTAAGCTTCGATTTACCCCCATTTACTACAGTACATGGTTCTTTCTTGCGTATTGATCAACCTGGTCGAAAAACGGATTATCGATCTGGATCTTTTGGCCACAAAGCTTGCTTATTTAGCCTCAAATAAATATGGGGCATTTTTACGTCTGGTAGAAAGTATTGGGGCATTAAAAGATGTTTCTGCCTTGCACAATTCTGCATTTCTACAACTGCTTGAAAACTTGTTAAAACACCTGGTTATTGCAGAAAAGCTTCCTGTAAACTTTAAAAAACTGGTTGAGCATTATATAGATATGCTTTACAAAACCAATAAACAACCTATGCCAGAGGCTATTGCATTTTTCGAAAGATGGAAAGACAATGCTTCCCTTAAGGGTTTAATTAAACAAATTATTACAGCTTAACATGACCGACCTACAATATCACTACAGTGGCGTTTCTGCCTTTACCAAAACTAAAGGAATTAATAGTTTAGTTTTAGCCCACCAAACCGAAATAGAGGCCGTAAACAATATCCCCTGCTTTTTTTGGGGAAGCTTAACCGATCCTTATGTTACCGCTAAATGCTGGAGCACCATTGCTAAAGTAGTTAGATCAAGCTTTGGTCCAATCCCTCCAAGTTTACGAGATCCCATTGTTACTGCCGGTACTGAACGCATCAGGTTTGAAGGTTTTTCTTCATGCAACGGCGTATATGTTAGACTGGACATGAAACCCGAATCTATAGATGGTGAATTTATTGCAAGCGGCACTACCAATGTCGATTTTAACGATCCCATGTTAAATGCCCTGAACAGCATCCAGAAAAACGAAAAAGTAACCCTGGCGGTGGGCCAGCAAGAAGTACAGGTAATTACCAGCAAAACTAAAGTGACAGAAAAAAAGGTAACCTTACCCACCCGTTGGATTAAGGGCTTAACCAGTGTACAGCTTTATCTTGCTGATATGGACCTAAAATTTGAACTGAATAAAATACAAACCATACAACTTTTTCAAAACCTGCCAAAAGGAACAGTTAAAGGCGATTTCTTTATTTCGAAAAGGGCAGGCAAATTTATGTTTTCGACACTGGCAACCGCTGATGCCGTGCGTATAGGGGGCTTACACAGGCTCCGCTTATTAGATGGTATTTTAGCTATTGCCGATAAGGTTTACATTTACGAATCTGCCGATAAACAGACCGTGGCCTTTGTATATGAATTTGGTAAAATGCAATTGCTTATGGCTTTCTCTCCCGATGCATACCGCGGATTTTCAGGTGAAGGAAAGGCACTTGAACAGATGACGGAAAATTTACCGGTTGAATGGGTATACGGACTGAACAGTTTACTCAAAGCAAACGAAAATTTCGACCCTACCTTACTTTCCATCGAGCACGATATCGATTTTGGTACAATGGACCAGCTCACCTCAAGCTTATCATCAATCGGCTTACTCGGTTACGATTTAATGGGCAGAAGCCATTTTTATCGGCAGCTTCCTTTTAAAACGGAACGCATATTAACTTTAAACCCCCGGTTAAAAAATGCAAAAAAACTGATTGATGAGCAGCAGGTTCAGATCCTTAAAAAAGAAAACAGTTATATCGAGGCTGAAGTTAAAGGCACTGGTGTATTACACAAGGTTGTTATCAATAAACAGGGTTACCGCTGTACCTGCGAATGGTTTACTACCTACCAGGGTAAAAGAGGTATTTGTAAGCACATTTTGGCAGTAAAAATGGTTGCCGGATAGATAGCTGATTTTAGCTCTTTTAACCGCAATTTCGTGGAGAAGAGCGCGCAAAGAATACAAAGCAGGCGGTTATTTTTGCGCTATTAACTTCGCCCCTGGTCCTCCGACTTTCGGACTCTTTGCATTTTTTACCACCGAGACCGCAGAGAAAAAGCACGGAGAACATAGAGATGCTTCCGGCGTAGCGCTGGTCTCAATCTTAACTCCTTAATGGTGAAATACCCTGATCTTTTAACCGCAATTTCGCAGAGTCTAGGCACGGAGAACACCAAGCTAGGCGGTTATCTTAATGTTCCTAACCTCTTAATGGTAAAACTATCTTTTGTAAACCAACTCCAGACTTCCAACTCTGGACTGATCAATCGACCAGGCACTTAAATGATCTTATATTTCTTATAAGGTAAAAACTCAAAAACGGCTCAATCTTTGCTTCTACCGAAGCTTAAATTTCATAAGGAAAACCCATTTTAGCTCATGAACAAATTACAAGCACTATCCCAAAAATCAAGATTCGCTATTTTAATCCTCATTACACTTTTTTTCTCCGCATGCTCCGAAACCCCGGAACATTTCTTCGACATTACGATCTTAAACACCAATATGATCAACGATTTTGCCAGCCCTGATCTGGCCCGCCACCTCAACGACGAAACCAAAGAATATCCCGATATCCCATCCAGTAAAAAGAAAGGCAACGAAGCCACCACCAGCCTCAACAACAAAATTTTATACCTCGAGCAATCGCTCGAAAAGGTAAAAAAGCTCTCCACCTCGGGCGATGAAGAAAAAGAAATTAAAGCCCTTTCGCAGCAATTGTACGAACTGGTCATCCCCGTTTATAAAAACGAATACCTGGCTTATGCCAAACTGTGCGACAGTAAAGGCAGCCAAAGTGCCAAAGATGAAATTATTAACAGCATCGACCAGAAATATGGCGCCCGCTTTGAGCAAAATTTTAATGCCTTAATGGAAAAAGGTAAAGCCTACGCCCAAAAAAACAACATCCAGGTAAACTGGGGCCAATAAAACAGGTAATGGTTTAATCCAGGTGTGATGCATTTGGGTTACACCATGAATAGCCGTTAAATACATTTCATAGCCCAATAATAGGTTAAACTTATTGTTGGGCTAATTTCGTTTTAGATAAATGGAGCAAACTATCATTAGTTGTATGTCCATTCTTTTCGTCGCTCACTTTTCTCTTAATTCTACTTACCCCAAAGCCACAGATGCTTATCAAAAAGGCGGCGCAGATAAACCAGACTAAATGCGTTAATATATATCTTGGATAAGAATTATATTTGGTATGCACATATGAACTCATAGGCCTTAATCGCCTTGCTGTATCTACAGGATGTATTCCACTATCAGTATAAAACTCAGGATTATTTCCAATCTTAATATGCCAAACTTTCCCTACCGAATAATTGGTCATCGTATCATGTAAATTAATTCTGCGTTGCCGTTTCAGTGCTTGAAGGTTTAATTTGATTGTAGGAACACCAGCCTTTTGTTCGCCTTCTTTTACTGGTTCATAATGGTCGCCATCCCAATACATGTATTTTTCATCAGGATTAGGCATCCTAATCGTTGTAGACCAATTTTCCCAAATCGTAAAAGCAATACTGCCGATAAAAATTAAGAAAATACATGAAACGACAATATAACGTGTAAGAAATAATTGTTGTGTTAGGAGATTATTCGGCTTGGTTTTACGTTCACCAGCTCCCCGTCCATTATCCTTTCCTCTTACTAAGGTCGAATAATAAATACCACTTGGTCTAGGTTGGAAATCTATTAACCAGGCTAAAAGGTCTGTATTCTCTTCGCTAGTTTTCCCTGTCTCTCCTTTAATGTGGTTGCATAAAGCCTTAAAATCATCTGGCTCTGAATCATTGATAACCTTCCGATAATCATCGCACTTCATCTTATCTACTTCAAAAAACACTGATAGTATATCAGCATCGTTTGGAAGTATATCAGCTTCCTTTGGAATATATCTACTATCATAAACCTTTAAACAAGCTGTTCTTAATCTTGTAGTGGTTTCTTTAGGTAAAATTGTATAAAGCTCCCCACCATCTCTCATCTTTTTATAGGTAGCCAATACTAAGTCTTGATAATCTTCAGGCATTTTTCAAAAAATTTAAGCGTAAAAATAGAAATGGAATTTTTGGAACCCTTACGGTTTTCCGGAATTCTATGGAATTTAAAAAGAATTATTTAGAATCTTCGGAATTATCTGAAAACTAGCGATTTAAAGCTAAGATATTTGTCCTAACATTTAATTCAAGCAACGATTCAAACAATAATCCAAGCAAAGAATCAACTGTTAAAAACGAGTAGAAATCGCGGTAGTTAATAGCCGGTTTGGGAAGCAGTTATTGGCTCCCGCGACAGACACTCAACACTTCCCAAAAATTTCAGAAGGCCTTCTGATTTACAAATCGTAGCAAACCCCGCGAATGGTCGCGGGGAACTACTGAGTTAATCATTTCTAAAATTTTTGAATCATGTTTTTACCATTATTTATTGCTATCCTATTGGGATTAGCTACTCCATCAAATACAAACCATTCTGCATCTTGTGGCGGAACAACAACTGTAAATACTACTGATACGGATCCTGGTGATCCAGGTGACCCAGGAGATACGGACCCAGGTGACGATGGCACTGGAGGTGATACAGGGCAAAACCCTCCAAGGTAACATCTTTTACAAGGAAGATGGCTTATGGCCATCTTCCTTTTTTTGTACTAACCTTTTAAAAATCCCACACCCTTCCAACCTAGCTTTATGATCTATATCACAATGATTTGAAAAAATATTATTGCCGTTACAGAATCTACCTGAGAACAAAAAATTGAATGAATAAAACCTTCTTATTTTTTGTATTTTCGGATAAAAAATAGCCTCTTGAAACTGCTTTTCTCATTTATCCTTCTGTTCTTCCTATTTTCTTGCAAAGAAAAAGAAACTATAGGAAAGAAATTTAATAATCCATACTACGATATAGCAAAAAAGTATCGAGATAGTGGAAAGCCAGATAGTGCCTTTATTCTATTTTATCAGGCAAAAGAATTCGGACTCCAGAATAGAGATAGCTTGAGCGTTGCCAGTAGCTTAATTAATATGGCAATAATACTAACGAACGAAGGTGATTACTTTAGCGGTCAGGAAACCTCACTTCAAGCCAATAAATATCTGAATGAAAATAATCCAAAGCATCACTACTATTTAGGATCTAATTATAACAATTTAGGTATTGCCACATACAATTTAAAAGATTATAATAATTCATTAAAATTATATCATTCAGCCATAAAGTTTTCTGATGATCCCCTAGATACCCGTATGTATTTAAATAACGAGGCAAAAGTGTACCAAGAAATAAAGGATTATCATTCAGCACTAAAAATATATGATCAGATCTTAGTAAAGGCTTCAAAAAATAAAGTAGAATATGCTCGCTTATTAACCAATATTGCAAAAACAAAATGGCTTCAAAATCCTAGATATAATCCTGTTCCCGATTTCTTGAAATCGTTACAGATTCGAAAAAGAGAAAATGATCTATGGGGGCAAAATTCAAGCTATGCACATCTTTCTGATTACTATACCTCAAAATGGCCAGATTCTGCATTGAACTATGCACTGATAAGATATGAAATTGCACAAAAATTAAATAGTGCCACCGATAAACTCGAAGCACTTCAAAAACTTATTAAATTAAGTTCTTCTATAAAGACTAAGCAATACTTTGAAATCTATCAACAACTTGATGATAGTATACAGAATGCCCGTAATGCAGCCAAAAATCAATTTGCTCTTATCCGCTACGAAACGGAAAAAAACAAAGCCGATTTTCTGAAGGCCAAAGCTGAGAATATTGAAAAACAAAAAGATATACTGCTCAGAAATATAGGGATTGGCACTTTAATCCTGTGTTTGCTATTGGGCTATTTTTTATACCAGAAACGGAAAAAAAGCCTGCAACAGGAAAAAGAAATAGAAGTTAAAAAAACGGAACTCAAATATGTAAAAAAAATTCACGACCGTGTGGCCAATAGGGTATACCAGGTAATGTCGGAGGTAGAGAACACACCCGAAATAGATAAGAACGACCTGGCCGACAAACTTGATGTGATCTATAAAATATCGAGAGATCTTTCTTACGACAATAAAGATGTCCACAATGAAGAAAGTTTTTCGATTGAACTGTCGAAAATGTTATACGCTTATGCCTCGGCGGAAACTAACATAACGATTGAAGGTGGCGGCGAAAAACTTTGGGAAGCTATTAATGATGACACTAAAGCTGAAGTGTTTTGCATTTTGCAGGAACTGATGACCAATATGAAAAAGCATAGTGTGGCAGATACCGTTACCTTAAATTTTAAACGTGAAAATGACCGTATAACTGTTTTATATGTAGATAATGGAAAGGGAATGGAGGTTTTAACACCTAAAAATGGATTAAGAAATACGGAAACCCGTATAGAAAGTATTTCTGGCCATATTACTTTTGATACCAAGCCCGATGGAGGGCTTCGTGTTAAATTTTCATTTCCAACCTTATAAAAATATAAATATGTTCAAAAACGTACTCATCGCCGAAGATCATGAAATTGTTAGTAAATCGCTCCGTAGCGCCCTTATAGATCTTGGCATTACCATAGCCGATAAAGATTATGTATTTTATTGTGATGATGCATTTACACGGGTACAAAAAGCACTACGCGATGGCGATCCTTATGAACTGATCATTACCGACCTTTCTTTTGATGAAGACTATCCGAAACAAAAAATAGCAGGAGGCAGAGAATTGATCAAAGCTTTAAAAGAAATACAGCCCGATTTAAAAGTGCTGGTATTTTCGATAGAAAACAGGGCCTTAATTGCCAATACACTATTTAAAGAATTAAATATCGATGCTTATGTACCTAAAGCCCGCCATGATGCCAAAGATCTTAAACTGGCTTTAGAAAGCATTTATAAAAACAAGAAATACCATTCGCCCAACCTGAGGCAAAAAGAAGAATACCTGCACAATTTTACGCACTATGATAAAACAATCGTTTCGCTCATTTTAGATGGAAAAACCCAAAAAGAAATGTCGGGCATTTTGAAACAAAAAAAGATGGAGCCATCTGGCTTGAGCAGCATCGAAAAACGCATAAATTATATTAAAACCGCGCTCAATATTTCAAATAATGGTCAGCTAATTGCTTATTGCATTGCAAATAAGGTGATTTAGCTTAGGTTAGTCTTTAGTCCATACTCTTAACGATTGGTCTCGCTTAGTCACTCGTTTGATGATCCTTCACAAATTCGTCATTCTGAACTTGTTTCAGAATCTTTAAACGGTTTTCCCTACGTTGCTGCATTCTCGTTGTTTTGCCGCTGCGAACCTTGGTTTAAAAAATAGTATTTGACGTGGATTATCGTTAAGATTATCAACCAATGAACTGTTGACTAATGAACCAACCTACGGTTTCCCGTAAGGATGCACCATATTCCTCCCATACTTTTGAGCAGCTTAAAAAAACAACTATGGGAAAATTTATCATTACCAAAAGAACAAACGGCGAATACCAGTTTAATCTCGAAGCGGCAAACGGCAGGGTTATCCTCACCAGCGAGGGTTACGCCACAAAAGCAGGCTGCAACAAAGGTATCGAATCGGTAAAAACCAATGCACCAACCGATGCCATGTACGACAGAAAAATTGCCAAAACCGGAGCGTACTATTTCAATTTAAAAGCTGCAAATGGCGAAATTATCGGTACCAGCCAAATGTATACAACTGCTGATGCCAKAGATAACGGTATCGAATCGGTTAAAGAAAATGCGCCGGATGCATCAGTAAAAGATGAAACCATTTAATGCAAAAAGTTATGGATCTTAAACTAAAGTTAGAACAACTTCATCAGCGCGTGGTGGGCTTAAAAGAGCAGATCAATACCGAGGAGGCTACGAAAAATGCATTTGTAATGCCCTTTATTCAAATCCTCGGTTACGATATTTTTAACCCTACAGAAGTTATACCCGAACACATCTGTGATATCGGCACCAAAAAAGGCGAAAAGGTAGATTATGTGATCCGTAAAAACAATGAGCCCATCCTCATTTTCGAATGTAAACACTGGAAAGAAAGTGCCGATGCGCACAACTCTCAGTTGCATCGCTATTACCATGTTTCTAAAGCGCGGTTTGGGGTATTAACCAATGGTACGGTTTACAATTTTTACGCCGATCTGGAAAAACCGAATATTATGGACGAGAAACCATTCTTAACCATCGATATCGAAGACCTGAAAGATAATGCCATTAAAATCCTCGAAAGTTTTACCAAAAACGAATATAATTTAGAAACGATTCTCGATTCGGCCGAAGGTTTAAAATACATCAAAGCCATCAGAAAGGAATTTGAAAAAGAAATAGACAGCCCTTCTGATGAAATGGTGAAACTATTGGTGAACCGTTTTTTCGACAAACCCTTAACGGCAAACCGGATGATTGCTTTTAAAGATTATACCAAAAAAGCCCTTACCATTTCGATCAATGAATCCATCAGCAACCGCTTAAAATCGGCATTGAATATTAACGAGAAAATTGAGAAAAAGGAGGAGGGTAAAGTGATTCCTATTAATGAAGATCCCGATGCTTCTAAAATCGTAACTACTGAAGAGGAATTAGAAGCTTTCCAGATTGTAAAGGCCATTTTGCGCGAGAAGATTCCATCTGCCAGGATCGCTGCACGAGATACCCAATCTTACTTTGGCGTATTGCTGGATGACAATAATCGTAAACCAATTTGCAGGTTCCATTTTAATACCGTTAACAAGTACATCGAAACTTTCGAGAAAGGAAAAGACGCTGGCGAGAAAAAGCAGCTGTTTAACCTCGATGAGCTTTACGATTACAGAAACCAGTTGCATCAGACTATAGAAAACTACTAATTATCCGCTCATCTCTCAAAAAATGTAGAGGTTGTTTCCGTGGCTGTTTTCGAACCAGGCAGGGCAACCTCTCATTTTGGTATAAACAACCTGCTATCATTCCCTTACTGTTAGCCGTAAGGAATATATTTTTTGCCGAAATACCTTAGTGGCATGAAACATCTCTTTACACTGCTATTATTAACAATCATAATAGGCAATGCCCAGGCACAAAAAAGGAAAGTGATCACCTATCAGTTAATGGAACCTGGTTTCAACAACAAAACAATTAAGGGCACCATCAGCGAAGTGTACACCACAAAACGTTATGGCAAAACCTTCTGGTGGATAGTAATCGGTACCGATACCCTAATCCACGTATGGCGCAGACACCTCGATACCGCAACCATGAAACCAGGTGTAAACCGCGCTTTTTATTCCATTAAACGCCTCAATAATAGCTGGTGGAAGAAAGAAAAATCAGAAGATTATGTGAAGCCGAAGAATGATTAGTGCGTTAATTTATTCAATATATGCTACATTTTGCCAGTTTTGTAAGCAGCTGTTAATGAATCCATTTTGCTGAAAATTAATTGTGAAAATAGTTTTTTGCTTTACGGTTTCCCGTAATGTAAGCCCCTTCAAGCAACTTATTTTTGTAGTATCAAAATTAAAAAATACTAAAATGGCTTGGAGCTTTCACAAACGGATAAAAATTATCCCTGGTGTTCATTTAAACTTAAGTAAAAGTGGTATATCCACTTCTATAGGAGTTAAAGGGGCAAGYATGACTTTCGGAAAATCAGGAACCTATCTTAACACCTCTGTTCCACTTCTAGGCATTAACAGCAGGCATAAACTTTCAGGCTCAAGTCCTCAGCCTCAGGTATACCTGCCAAACGAGCCAGTAGAGGTTTTAGACAATATTTTCAGTGCCGACATTCATGAAATAACCAGCCAAAACATGCTTGGTGTTAAAGAGGCTATTCTATTGGCCCAACAGCAAAGGAAAGAACTCAAAAGCGATTTATTAAAAATCCAGGCTACTTTAGGTGTTTCGAAAACTAAACTCGTGCTAAGTTATATATTCCTCTATGGCCTAATAAAAAAGACTATTCCCACAAGCTTAAAAATAAATATTACGGCACAAAAAGAAGCCATCAAGCAAACATCACTTCAAATAGACAACTGTTATGTCAAGCTTGATATAGAATTTGAACCCGAAATCAGGGAAAAGTACGATCGCTTAGTGAAAGCATTCGGGAACTTAACAACCTCCCATAAAATTTGGGATGTAACGAGTGCCCATTTTCAAGATCGCGTGGCAGCGCGATCATCTGCCAGCACCATTGTAAATAAACGAGATGTAAAGTTTGCATTTAAATCACTTATCGATATCAGATCAAACTTTGAAGCACTATACTTCGAAAATGCAAATGGCGCGGATTTATATTTCTATCCCAGCTTCATCATCATGTATTCCAATAACACAAATTTTGCCATCATCGGGCTTGATGAGCTTAACCTGCAGCAAAGTTATGTTCGTTTTACCGAAACCGGTACGGTACCTCGCGATTCGAAAGTAATCGACAGGACCTGGGCCAAAGTAAATAAAAATGGTACACCAGATAAAAGATTTAAAGGTAACTACCAGATCCCAATAGCCAAATATGGCCAGATCAATTTACGTACGAATACAGGCTTAAACGAAGAATACGAATTTAGCAATTACGAGTTTACAGAAGCATTCGGACAGAGCTTTAGAGATTACCAAACAACGATTAAACAACTAAAATAATTTTTAAATCAAGTACGGATACAGCAATGTGTTCATTCCTAAATGAAAAACTCATGCTCACAGAAAATACCCAACTCGATCAGCAAGTGTTGCAAGACAACAAAGAGATTTTTGCCCGGATAGTTAAAGAGCTAGAAGGAGCAGATTTCGAAATTCTAATTGCCAGTGCATGGTTTACTGACGAGGAATTATTCGCTATCGTTAAAAGTAAAGCCGCTCAAAATGTAAAGGTTGAGCTAATCATCGCCGATAATCAAGAGAATCTAAAGTTAGATTTTGATGAACTTGTTTCCTTGGGAGCTTCAGTAACTAAGATAAAGAATGTTGGCTATGGTATCATGAATCAAAAATTCTGTGTAATTGATAAACGGATTGCACTGCATGGTTCTTATAATTGGTCGGTAAATGCAAGGAAAAATAATCACGAAAGTATAATTGTAACAAATCATGCCGAAACTGTAGCTCATTTAATCACTAATTTTAACGACATTAACCATAAGGCAACCTTGCAACGGGGCGAAACGGTTGATGTTCCTTTATTACCTTTAAAAGTAGAGACGAAAATCGAAACCCACACGGCTAAAGAACATGCYATTTCTGAATTTACCAAGGTGCTTGATTCGATGATTGCTGCCGAGGTTGGTAATTTTGATCGATCTATGTTAAGGGGGCAAGGTTACGAGCGATCGAAATATAACAATGGTGATCACCAGGTACTTACTAAGTCACTAGATACTGTTTATTCAGTTTTCATAAACGATATTGACGTAGTTGAAGACAAAAAGAAACGTTTAAAAACCAAGATTGATGAGCAGGAAGTAAAGAGCCTTAATGCATTTGAAGAAAATCTTAATTTGCAATTACAAACCGCTGAGGCAGAAGCGGAACACGAAACGTTAAATGCCAAGAACCAGCTCATTAACACCAAAGCAGAGATCGAAAAAAATAAACAGGAAATCCAAAGCCTTAAAGAGAATAAAATTGGTTTTCATGAAAAAATTATTGCCGAGATAAAGAATAAGATACGTATTGCACAAACAGATTTTGTCAGCCCAAAGTTTAAATGGTATGAATTTATTCCAGTATTGTTCGCAAATATCTGCCTAATCACTTATCTTTTTATTTTCTACTCCTCAGCATGTTACATCTTATTGTTTGCAGTTGAAGACTCAAAAGCAGCCAAAGCCGCAGGACTTGATGCCATTCCGATGGAAATATTTAATCCTAAAGCATTGTCTTTAACCTTATCAAAAGGCGGGTCAGGTATCATTTTTATCTTACTCTTTGTAAGTATCCCACTTTTCTGTGCACTCATCAAACTTTTTACAAAGAAAAAATGGATTATAATAACTATGTTCCTCGTTGGGATTGTATTGGTTGATACGGCAATTGCCTACAAAGTTTCGGCAGCCATTTATCAAATGAAATATGAAATAGGAGACGTTCTAGAACCTTGGAAAATTTCCATGGCCTTTAAAGATCCTAATTTCTACCTGGTGTTTTTATTAGGTGCCTTTGGTTTGCTTATGCTAAAGTTCGCTTTCGAAAAACTTATGACAATTTTTGATGAAAGAAACCCTGATGTTGCTACATTAAAAAATAACCTGCTCATCAAGCAAATGGATGAGGATTTAAAGTTAGAAGAACAAAAAAGTCTATTGATTAAAGGTGAAATTTACGTGATAGATGGAAAGAACATCGGTTTAGAAGCACAATATAAGATCACTGAATCCAAACTCGCAACAACATATTGTAGATATTGCTACCATTTATAAAAGCCATGTCGAAAATGATAATCTTCCGATTTCTATCGATTCGCTAAATGATAGGATCAATATCTTTTTAGAAGGCTGGAACGATTACCTCCATGAAGAATATGCAATCTTAAAAGCTACTGAAAAATCACGAGAGGCATTTGATACTGCTGTAAATTGGCAAAACGAGAAAGTAAAAAGTTCACAAATAGATAAACGGGTGGTAATCTAATGAAAAAGTATTTTTTAATAAGCATCTTGATATGCTCGACCTGTACATATGTCGCGGCTCAAAAAACAAAAGAGGTTACAGACTATAATATAATCTTCGCACCCGATCTATCAAATCGGCTGAACCTTAAATTTTACCCCAAAGCGGTAAACGATGTAGATATTGTTCAGGGAGTATTGAAGAAAATTTGGTCAGACATATTGAAGTTAAAACGAACAGATGGCCAATTAGACCATTATAGCGTCGATTTCATCAATAAAGGATTAATAGGGTTGTATAAAATCAATACGAGTCTATTAAGCATCGACCTTCAGCAATTTGATAAACAGGTTGATCGGATTAATTATATATTGGAGAGAAATAAAGTTACCTCTTCACTCCCTAAGGACATATATAGCTTTACTATAGAGTATAAGAAGTTTAACGATAAAGCCGCAATATCTAATAATGGAGCCGATATTTGGACCTATTTTCAATCAGGTATTGATGATAGGATTATTCTGCCAGATGTAGCTGTTGGTAAAATAACGCACAAGTTTCGTAACATCATGGTATTAATGACTGATGGCTACATTGAGGCCGGTATTTATGATAAGGGTTACGATTTGAGTGCAAAAAAAGTTGCGGATTTCCGTAATGCCTTTTTAAAATCAAAGGAAAGCGATATGGGGATATTTTTATCTAAAAATACAAAGTTTAAAATCAACCCCGCAAAAAATCCATATTTAAAGAACCTTGAGGTTATCGTGATCGAAATGTATGATCGATCACTTTCCAAAACAGGGGCGGCTACAAAACATCCAACAGATATGGAAATCATGCGGTTAATTTGGGGCGATTGGATGAAAAGCTCTGGTGTAAAAAGGTTTGAACTTAAGCCTGCGGCAAGCAATCAAGCCGAAGCTGTGAAATATATTTTAGATTTTATTAAAAAATAAATATCCCTTAATCATGAAAACGCTCTCCTTACTCCTCTTTTTCTTTACCAACATTACTTGTAAAGAAAATACAACCGTGTACATTTGCAACAGTCCTGGCGCTAAAAAATACCACTATACCTCCAATTGCCGCGGTTTAGGCAATTGCACG
>NZ_JBFTRT010000072.1:0-12276 GCF_056399685.1 Pedobacter sp. 01N416 | reverse complement strand
CCCGTATAGCCATTTAAAAATACTTCTTTATTGTTTTTTGCGCACAGTTAGCTACGATTATTCACAAAACTTGTGATTTTGATATTATATAGTCATTTTTATAGCAGCAGTTTAGTTGTTTGGTCCGTTTTATGAAGAACACTTATTATTAAATCTTACTGTTTTTGTATGACTGAGCAGGTAGGGTATTTTGGAGCAAACATTCCCATAAAAATTTACGGGTTGAGTGAAAAATCGGTTACTATAGGATTCGGAACAGCAATCGATCACGATTTGCTGGCCCTGATCACCGATTTTAATCAATTGTTGTTGCAAAACCCTTTTTCTGGTTTAATAACCACAGTTCCGGCTTATACTACATTAACTGTTTTTTTTGATCCCTTAAGTGTGATGTTATCAGATCTTCCGGGTCAGGTTTGTTTCGAAAAGGTATCAGCACATTTAAATAAAATTGCTCAAACAAAAAGAGAAAAATCAAGCAAAATACCTGATAAATTGATTATTCCTGTATGTTATGGTGGCGATTTCGGACAGGATCTTTCAACGGTAGCCCGCACAAACAGGCTTAGCGAAACTGAGGTAATTGATATACATACTGCCGGGCAATATACGGTTTTCATGATCGGCTTTGTGCCGGGTTTCGCCTATATGGGCGGAATGGATGCCAGATTATCAACCCCTAGAAAAGAGATTCCCAATGCTAAAATACCCACTGGATCTGTAGGGATTGCAGGCAATCAGACCGGTATTTATCCTATGGAGACACCTGGCGGATGGCAGATTATTGGAAGAACACCATTAAAGATGTTTGATGTAAACCGCTTACAGCCATCACTTTTAAAGGGAGGGGATATGGTTACTTTTAAAGCCATTGGTATAAAGGAGTTTAATGCTTATGCTGAAATATGAGTATGAAAATCAGCATCATTAAGCCAGGTTCATTAAGTACCATTCAGGATATGGGACGATACCGATATCTTTCGCAAGCTGTACCTATATCGGGCGCCATGGATGAGCTGGCCCACCGGTTAGCGAATAAAGCAGTTGGTAACGATGATAATAATGCTACCATTGAGTTTACCTATGCCGATGCTTCATTTAAAGCTGAAACACCTGTTCTAATTTCTTATTCTGGCGATGGTGCAACCTTAGTTTACAATAATGAATTAATGCCTGCAGAAAAGCCATTGTTTTTTCCGGCAGGTTCCGTTATAAAGCTGATCCATAATGCAATTGGGCTGCGTACCTATTTGGCTATTGCGGGTGGATGGAATGTGCCTGATCTAATGGAAAGTAAAAGTACCTATCTTACTGCTGCTTTTGGGGGCTTTAAGGGAAGGGCATTGCAAAAGGCAGATGTTTTGATCGGCGGTGCTTTACTTAGCGATGTATCAAATGGAATATTGAATCATTTGATTGAAAGATCGTTAACCTATCCAAATTGGCGCATTTCGCGCGAAAGCTTACTGCCAGAGAATAGACAAAGCATTAGAGTTGTACTTGCCAATGAAATCAGCTGGTTTGACGCAACATCCATTATTTCATTTTTAACCAATTCTTATACCATCGATAGAAGGAGTAATCGTATGGGGTATCATTTATCTGGAAAGCCATTGGTGAGGAAAGTTAAAAAGGAATTGCTCAGCACGGCAGTAACCCCTGGCGTTATCCAGGTAACTGGAAGTGGCGATTTGGTGATACTCATGGCCGACTGCCAAACAACAGGTGGTTACCCACATATCGCCCACGTTGCAGCGGTCGATTTACCTTTATGTGCCCAGTTAAAACCCGGCGATACTATTCATTTTTCTGAAATTTCGAGAGATGAAGCAGAAGCACTTTACCTTGAACGTGAACACGATTTATCGTTGATTACCATGGCAATAGGCCTTAAATATATTAAAACATGAAAATGATCGATCTTAATTGCGACATGGGAGAAGCATTTGGGAATTATACCATGCCCAATGATGAAAAACTGATGGATTATATTTCATCGGCAAATATTGCCTGTGGTTTCCATGCCGGCGATCCGGCTGTAATGCAGCAAACTGTAGCTTTAGCCTTAAAAAAAGGAGTGGCCATTGGTGCGCACCCTGGTTTGCCCGATCTGCAGGGCTTTGGTCGTAGAGAAATGAAGATTACCCCAAATGAGGCTTATCAGCTTACTTTATATCAAATGGGTGCATTAAGCGGTTTTGTCAAAGCTGCAGGTAGTAAATTGCATCATGTTAAAGCACATGGCGCATTGTATAATATGGCTGCAAAGGATACCGCTTTGGCAAAAGCCATTGTACAGGCCGTTTACGATTTCGACCCTGGTCTGATCTTATATGCTTTAGCAGGAAGTAAGATGATCGATGAAGCTGAAAAAAAGGGGATTGTAACCGCATCAGAAGTTTTTGCCGATCGCAGTTATCAGGATGATGGTTTACTTACCCCTCGGTCAGCAGACAATGCTTTAATTACGAATGAAGAAGATGCCATCAATCAGGTACTGGGATTTGCTTTAAACCAGGAAGTAAATAGTGTAAATGGAAATCGCATTGCGGTTAAGGCCGAAACGGTTTGTTTGCATGGCGATGGTGAACACGCTGTTGCTTTTGCTAAATTAATAGCCGAAAGGTTAAAAAAAGAAGGCATAGCTATTAAAGTCCCAACTATATGAAGCCAAAATACAATTGGAGTGTACTTTTAGGGGCAGCTTTTTTAATGGCTTCATCAGCCATTGGCCCTGGATTTTTAACACAAACCGCAGTTTTTACCCAGCAATTAGGCGCAAGTTTTGCGTTTGTGATATTACTGTCCATCATATTAGATGCCATTGCACAGTTAAACATCTGGCGGATTATTGCTGTTGCCGATAAACCTGCTCAAGATATAGCCAATAAGGTATTTCCAGGTTTGGGATACTTTATTTCTTTCCTGGTTTTTTTAGGTGGCTTGGCTTTTAATATTGGTAATATTGCCGGCGCTGGCTTAGGACTCAATGTATTATTCGGCATTAGTGTAGGACAGGGTGCTGTAATAAGCGCAATTATGGCAATAGGTATCTTTATTTACAAAGAAGCAGGCAAGGCAATGGATGTTTTTGCCAAAACCATGGGGCTGATTAAAATTGTACTTGCCTTAATTATCGCTTACACCAGTTCGCCACCATTGGCAGAAGCTGCATTAAGGGCAGTAAATCCTACGCAGTTTAGTTTTACGGCAGTATTAACCATAGTTGGTGGAACAGTGGGTGGTTATATCACCTTTTCGGGTGCTCACCGTTTATTGGATGCCAGGCAAACTGGGATCCATAATTTAGGTGCTGTAAATAAAGGGGCATTAAGTGCCATTGGATTGGCCTCTATTATGCGTTTGTTGTTGTTTATTGCAGCTTTAGGGGTGGTAAGCAAAGGTTTTACCTTAGATCCATCCAATCCAGCTGCTTCGGTTTTTAAATTGGCCAGCGGCGAAATCGGATATAAGATTTTTGGTRTGGTAATATGGGCTGCGGGAATTTCTTCAGTTGTGGGCTCCGCCTATACCTCCATTTCATTTATTAAGAGTTTTCATCCGTTGATATTAAAGTTTAATAGAGAGATTATCATTGCCTTTATATCTATCTCTTGTGTTATTTTTATCCTAATCGGTAAACCAGTTAAAATATTACTCACTGTAGGCGCTATTAATGGTTTTATTCTGCCAATTGCCCTGGGGATTATGCTTATTGCGGCCTATAGAACTAAAATTATCGCAAATTACAAACAACCGCTTTGGCTAACGCTAACGGGTTTAGCTGTGGTATTAACCATGGTTTGGATGAGTTACGGAACCATTTTACAGATGATTAACGGAGAATAAATCTTTATTAAATGACTACAATTACGAAATATCTTTGCCTTTTATTACTATTAAGCGCTAGTTGTTTTGCACAAGAGGTTACTAATCCCATAGCCGTTGAGCCTGGAGTTTCTCTTGCATTAGCAAGTTCCAGAAGTGCAGCCGTAAGTAATATTCAATATAAACTTCACTTTACCATTCCAACAGAACAAACAGCGCCAATTCAATCAACTGAAAATATTGATTTTAAGTTAAATAAGTTAATTCATCTGCAGATCGACTTTAAGCAGAATGCACAGCATATAAAACGAGTATCGGTTAATGGCAAAACGATACCGATTGATTTTAAAGCAGAACATATCTTAGTAAAACAAGAGTATTTAAAAATAGGTGCTAACCATATCGAGATCGGATTTATTGCGGGTAACGAATCATTAAACCGAAACAAAGACTTTTTGTATGCGCTCTTTGTTCCTGATCATGCCAGAACGGTATTCCCGTGCTTTGATCAACCCGATTTAAAAGCTAAATTTTTACTTTCGTTAACTGTTCCAACTGATTGGAAAATAATGGCTAACGCCGTTAAAAAAGATTCAGTTGTGCAAGGGAATTCTACTACCTATCATTTCAATAATTCGGATAAATTACCCACTTATTTATTTTCCTTCACTGCGGGTAAATATACCTTGATAAATAGGGAAATGAAAAATAATAAAATGGAATTTTTGCACCGCGAAACTGATTCAGCCAAAATTAAGCTCAGTGTGGATTCTGTTTTTGTAGCACATCGCGATGCCATCGATTTTTTGGAAGACTGGACAGCGATAAAATATCCTTTTCAAAAAGTGGGTTTTGTTAGTATTCCAGATTTCCAGTTTGGCGGTATGGAACATCCTGGGGAGGTACAATATAAAGCATCAGCATTGTTTTTAGATCAAGGTGCAACCAAGGATCAGTTCATTTCGCGTTCTAATCTGATTTCGCATGAAACCGCACACATGTGGTTTGGCGATCTGGTAACCATGAAATGGTTTAACGATGTTTGGATGAAAGAGGTTTTTGCCAATTTTATGGCCGATAAGGTAACTGAAAAGTTAATGGGTAAAAGTACTTTCGACCTTAAGTTTTTACAAGACCATTATCCGGCAGCTTACGGGGTAGATAGAACACTGGGCGCCAATCCCATTCGCCAGCAATTGGATAATTTACAAGAAGCAGGATCAATGTATGGAAATATAATTTACCATAAAGCACCAATTATGATGCGTCAATTGGAATTATTGATGGGAAAACAGAATTTTCAACAGGGTATAAGGGAGTATCTGAAAAAGTACAGTTATAGCAACGCTACATGGAATGATTTGATTGCCATTTTAAGTAAATATAGCAAAAGTGATCTCCATAGTTGGAACAAAGTTTGGGTAAATGAACCTGGTAGGCCGGTTTTTAGTTATGAAATTAAATACAAAGGAGATAAAATTAGCGATTTAAGCTTAAACCAAAGCAGTGAGATGGGGCAGCCACGGGTATGGCCGCAATCTTTTACGGTTAAGCTGGTTTACCCATCGGAGCATAAGATTTTGGTTGTAAATGCTAAAAATGCTAAAGCAGATTTAATTGAAGCAAAAGGTCTTCCAAAACCACAGTATATTTTATTTAATGCAAACGGTGCGGGATATGGCCTTTTTCCGATTGATAAAGAGATGATGGCAAATCTTTATGATCTTGCTGACCCGTTAGAACGGGCATCAGCCTATATCAATGCCTACGAAAATATGCTTTCGGGCAAAAGCACTAAGCCTAAAGAACTTTTGGCTGTGTTTTTACAAGGATTATCGGTTGAGAAAAACGAGATGAACCTTAGATTAATTACGGGATACCTAACCAATATTTACTGGACTTTTCTTACTGCTGAAGCACGGAATGCGATGTATGAAAGTATGGAGAAAACAATATGGAATGCAATGGAGCAACAGCAAACGCAAAATAATAAGAAGATTTTGTTCAATGCTTATCAGAATGTATATCTGAGTGCTGATGCTGGAAAACGCATGTATAATATCTGGCTCAAACAAACCGCACCAAATGGAATTAAATTGTTAGAAGATGATTATAGCGCGTTAGCTTTAACGCTAGCCCTTAAAACAGATACTGCAAATACGATCTTAAAAGATCAGTTGGCACGGACCAAAAATGAAGATCGTAAAAACCGGCTTATTTATTTAATGCCTGCCTTATCTTTAGATGTTAAGGAAAGAGATATTTTTTTTAACGGCTTAATAGACCGGAAAAACCGCCAGAAAGAAGCCTGGGTAACTACGGCTTTATCTTATTTACATCACCCCATTAGGCAAAAAACATCTATCCATTATCTGAAAGAAAGTTTAGATTTATTGGTAGAAATACAGAAAACAGGGGATATATTTTTTCCACAATCATGGTTGGCGGCTATATTTTCGAGTTATAACAATGAAAAAGCTAATGCAGTTGTGCAGGATTTCTTGAAATCACATCCTAACTACAACCCAAAATTAAAGGATAAAATTTTGCAGACTACAGATAATCTTCGCCGGGCAAAGATCATTGTACATTAACTTTAATGTAAATAAATTTGTTACATACAGGTTTAAGAAGAATTTATACTTTTGTCGCGAGAGCGTTAATTTAGATTGAAAGGGGTAAACATGAATTTGTTTGCCCTTTTCTTTTGCGATTAATCGTAATCGTCATGCTGAACTCGGTTCAGCATCTTTCTTGCTATAAAGACCCTGAAATGAATTACCTTCGGTGAGCTCGCTAATGCTCCGTTCAGGGTGATGAAGCTAAACCTCCTCAATTAAATTGACATAATCAATTACACTAATTAAAAGACTCTGTTTGACTGTTCAGATCGTCTAACAAACTGTTCAATAAAATATCTCTTTTATCTTCAATTGAAGAATCATCCTGGATAAAAACGGTAAGGTTCGTGTTTTCTGTTGTTTGAGTTTGCATATAAGGCTGCGGTTTATGTTTGTCAATTAAATGTCTACAATTATCTAACGTCGATTTTGGAATATAGTTTGTAACTTTTTTATTCGAACTTGTAATGTCTCAATTGAACATAGTATAAATCAATATTGACCAAACATTGGACTCGTATTTAGGTTATATCTTTCAGGACAAAACAAATTCTATTAATCTGGAAATCGATGAAACACTACGACGCAATAATCATAGGCGCAGGTCAGGCAGGAACGCCTTTGGCCAAAAGACTTGCCGAAGCAGGCAAAAAAACAGCGATTGTTGAAAAAAGATATGTTGGCGGTACATGTATTAATGATGGTTGTACACCAACAAAAGCAATGATCGCTTCTGCAAGGGCAGTGTATCAAGCCAGAAGAGCAACTGAACTGGGCATAGAAGTTGGAGCGATCAAAATTGATTTTAGAAAGATAAAGCAACGCAAGGACGATATCGTAAACCAGTTCAGGTCATCATCTGAAAAAGGCCTTAAAAATACCAAAGGACTTGAGCTTATATTTGGAACAGCAAGATTTAGTAGTGAAAAAGAACTGTCTATTGCACTCAACGATGGCGGTGAAGAAAAAGTAACTGCCGAATGGATTTTTATCAACACTGGTGCAAAAACTACCATACCGGATATTGAAGGATTAGATGAAATTAATTATCTTACATCGACAACAATTTTWGATCTTAAAACTGTTCCAGAACACCTGGTGGTTATTGGCGGAAATTACATCGGGCTTGAGTTTGGACAAATGTTTAATCGATTTGGCAGTAAAGTAACCGTTTTGGAAAAATCATCAGGCATATTAGCGAGAGAAGATCAGGATATCTCATTAGCACTTACTGAAATTTTAACCGACGAAAACATCGAACTGATCACTGATGTTAAAATCAAGAAAATAGCGCAGGATAAAAAACAGATTAGCATTACGCTGGAGTCTGGGAAAATAAAAAAAGAAATAACTACGAGCCATGTGTTGGTAGCCGCAGGCCGTACGCCTCAGACTGCAGATTTAGATCTTGGAAACTGTGGCGTAAAATTGGATGACAAAGGGCATATTCTTGTCAATGAAAAACTCGAAACCAATATTAAAGGGATTTATGCACTCGGTGATGTAAAAGGTGGCCCTTCATTTACACATATTGCTTATAACGATTATACCATTGTTTACCGGAACCTAATGGAGGGCACAAATTATGCTATTCACGATCGGCCGGTGCCATATTGCATGTTTACCGACCCTCAACTTGGGCGGATAGGTATTTCTGAAAAAGAAGCAAAAGAAAAGAAATTGAATTATAAAGTTGCCGTTCTACCGATGTCGAATGTTGCACGGGGTATTGAAACAAATGAAACTTTAGGGCTGATGAAAGCAATTGTAGATGCTGATAGTAAAAAGATACTGGGAGCTGCTATCCTGGCCTCAGAAGGCGGAGAAATCATGTCTGTTCTTCAAATGGCGATGGAAGGCGGGATTACTTACGATAGGATCAGATATTGTGTATTCGCACACCCTACATATTCCGAATCGTTAAATAATCTATTTATGAAAATCGATAACTAAGTATGATCCAATTAAAAGAGATAAGTAAGGAATTTGGAGATACCTTAGCGGTAAATAAAGCCTCTTTTAAGGTAGAAGAAAAGGAAACGCTGGTATTGTTGGGCACAAGTGGCTGTGGTAAAACCACCACGCTAAAAATGATCAACCGGTTAATTGAGCCCGATGCAGGTCAGGTTTTTATCAATGGCGAAAATATAACCAATCAAGATCCTGATGTTTTACGAAGGGGGATTGGTTATGTGATGCAGAACATTGGGCTTTTTCCACACTATACCGTCGCTGAGAATATTGCCGTTGTGCCGAAGCTTTTAAAATGGGATAAAGAAAAAATTAAAGTCCGAACGCAGGAGCTGATCAAAAAACTCCATCTTCCTGAAAATAGCCTGTTGATGTTTCCACATGAGCTTAGTGGTGGGCAACAGCAGCGTGTAGGCCTTGCCCGTGCTTTGGTTACAGACCCTTCTGTATTGTTAATGGACGAACCTTTTGGCGCTTTAGACAACGTTACCCGAACCAGTATCCAAAAAGAATTTAAGGGATTAGAAGAACTAAAAAGGAAAACCATTGTAATGGTTACGCATGATGTTCAGGAAGCTTTTGAATTGGCAGATCGCATTTGTTTAATGGATAAGGGGAAAATCATCCAGATCGGAACACCCAAAGAATTACTTTATCAACCGGTAAATGATTTTGCAAGGAAATTTTTAGCCGGACAAAGGTTAGCCCTCGAATTTAAAGTAGTTAAAATACAGGATATTTGGCCTTATTTACCTAAAGGGACACTACAAGATGGGAAAAGCCTTTCTACTGATATGAATATATGGGATGCGATGGAGTTGTTGCGGAGTTCTGATCGGAGTGAACTTCTTGTTTCTGGTGCCAATAAAGAAAGCAAAGCCATTAATTTCGAACAGTTAACCAAAGGATTTAACCAATTTCAAAACGCGCAGGTACATGAATGAGCATCAGCAAACTTTATGGCAGTTTATGCATGAGCAATCTGATAAATTGTTTGCTCAAACCCTGCAACATGTTGGTTTAACCTTTATTTCCTTACTTTTTGCCATTGCCATTGGCTTACCATTAGGCATATTGATTGCCAGAAAAAGAAAACTTTCTGGAACGGTTTTAGGGATTGCCGGCGTATTGCAAACGGTTCCGAGTATTGCCTTATTGGGTTTTATGATTCCCGTTTTAGGGATTGGTGCAAAACCTGCAATTGTTGCGCTGCTCATTTATGCCTTGTTACCGATTATCCGCAATACCTATACAGGAATTATTGGCATTGATCAGCATGTTAAAGAAGCGGCCAGGGCAATGGGCATGAGCAAAAGTCAGATTTTGCTAAAGGTTGAGTTGCCATTGGCTATGCCCGTTATATTGGCGGGTATCCGTACTGCAACAGTCATCAATGTAGGCGTAGCCACATTGGCCTCTTTTATTGCTGCGGGTGGATTAGGGGAATTTATTTTTGGGGGCATTTCGCTCAACAACACCAACATGATCTTAGCTGGGGCTATTCCTGCTGCGCTATTGGCCATTATTCTCGATGCTTTACTTTCCCTGGTACAGAAAATGGATTTTAAAAAGCTGAGAAAAGCATTGTACATTTTGCCTATTGTGATTTTAATTTTAGGTGGTTTTTATGCACTTCCATCGGCTTATGGTTCTACCTTAACCGCCGGATTTACTCCTGAATTTATGGGCAGGCAAGACGGCGATCTTGGATTGAAATCTATCTATGGCTTAAAAATCCATACCATTGTAATCAGTGATGCGGTAATGTACAAGGCCGCTTTTTCAAAAGAATTGGATGTGATTAGCGGTTATTCTACTGATGGCCGTTTGAAAGCTTTCGATCTGAAAATTTTAAAAGACGATAAAGTCATTTTYCCGCCTTACTACGCTGCACCAATAGTTCGGAATGAAGCTTTTAAACAATTTCCAAAGCTGGAAGAAACATTAAATCTGTTAGCAGGCAAAATAACTGATTCAGTAATGACCGATCTTAATTACAGAACAGATTACCTCCACCAAACACCGGAACGTGTTGCAAAGGATTTCCTCATCAGTACTGGTTTGTATAAAGCACCAAAAAACGGACATAATGGTGTAGTGAGGATAGGCTCAAAGATTTTTGGTGAGCAATATATTCTGGCCGAAATGTACAGCATGTTGATTAAAGGAAATACAGATTATGAGGTATCTACCAAAACAGGACTTGGTGGAACAAAAATCTGTTTTGATGCACTGATGAATGATCAGATCGATTTTTATCCCGAATATACCGGAACAGGTTTATTGGTTTTGTTGCAACCGGATCCAAAAATTGCTAAGGAAATGGCGCACGATAAAGATAAAACTTATGATTATGTCTACAACGAATTTGAGAAAAAGTTTAATATCAAATGGCTTAAACCTATAGGTTTTAATAATTCTTATGCTTTGATGATGCGGCAAAAACAATCAAAAGATCTGAATGTTAATACCATCACAGATCTTAAAAACTATCTAGATAAAAATTAATGACACTGGTAGAAGAATACTTGCAGATCAGGAAATACTCCGAACAAATTTGCGAACCATTGCAAACAGAAGATTATGTAGTACAGCCTATCGTGGATGTAAGTCCACCGAAGTGGCATTTGGGACATACCACCTGGTTCTACGAAACCTTTATATTAAAGCCGTTTTCTGTTAATTATCAGGTGTATAACGATGAGTATAATTTCGTTTTTAATAGTTATTATGAAACCGTTGGTAACCGCGTAATCCGGACAGATCGTGGTAATTTAAGTAGACCGAGCGTAAATGAGATTTACCAGTACAGGGCTTATGTAGATGAAGCCATGGTGAAATTCCTGGCCACGACACTAAAAGATGAAGTAGAAGAATTGTTGATTTTGGGTTTTAACCATGAGCAGCAGCACCAGGAACTTTTACTTACCGATATTAAATATATTTTAGGAAACAACCCACTTTTTCCAACTTATTCAAAGAACCAAAAAGAAGTTTTAACCATAAGTAAAATAGAGCCTGGCTTTATCCAAATTTCTGAAGGTGTTTATGAGATCGGTTATGATGGAAAGGATTTCAGCTTTGATAATGAATTAAACAGGCATAAGGTTTACCTGCACGATTTTTCAATCAGTAAAACATTGGTGAGTAATGCAGAATTTATTGAATTCATTAGTGCAGGCGGTTATGAAAATTTCAATTTCTGGCATGCTGAAGGATGGGATTGGGTGAAAAACAATAACATTAATGCACCAATGTATTGGCATTTAATAGGCGGAAAATGGTTTAATTATACTTTAGCTGGCCTTTTAGCTATTGATTTAACCGCACCGTTAAGCCACATCAGTTATTATGAAGCTTATGCTTTTGCAAGCTGGAAAGGCATGCGTTTACCCACTGAATTTGAATGGGAGATAGCAGCCAAACACTTTAACTGGGGCGAACGATGGGAGTGGACCGAAAGTGCCTATTTGCCATATCCTGGTTTTAGTAAAGCACCGGGTGCCATTGGCGAGTACAATGGAAAGTTTATGGTTAACCAGAAAGTGCTTCGCGGTGCATCAATTGCCACGCCCGAAAATCACTCGCGTATTACTTATAGAAATTTCTTCCACCCACATTTAAGGTGGCAATATACAGGCATCCGATTAGTAAAATAGTATAGATATGACCACCACCACTATCGAAACAGCGACAGACAACAAAACACAGTTCCTTCAAGAAACCTTGGCAGGCTTACACTCCGAGCCAAAATTTATGCGCTCTAAGTATTTTTACGATGCTACCGGAGACCGTATTTTTCAGCAGATTATGGAAATGGAGGAATATTATTTAACCAATGCAGAAATGGAAATCC
>NZ_JBFTRT010000071.1:0-21420 GCF_056399685.1 Pedobacter sp. 01N416 | reverse complement strand
CTGCACTACAAGGTGAAGTTTTATTTGGTGGAAACTCTACAATTATCCAGGGATTTCTTCAATACAATTCATCTATCCCTGGCGCAAAAGGTTTAGACTGGTATTTAGGTGGTGGTCCGTCGATTCAATTGTATGATGGTGGTTCTAGTTTTTACCTGGTTCCGATGGTTGGTTTAGATTATAAATTCTCTGGCGCACCGTTGGCATTAGCTTTAGACTGGAGACCAAGACTTTACATTGGCGACAACGATAGCGATTTTAACGCTGGAAGATTCGGCTTAGGTTTTAGATATACTTTTTAAGCGGGGGCGTTTGGCGCTGAGCGCTGAAAGACTAAAGCAAAAGTATAAAGGCATAAAAAATCCCGTAGGAAACTAATCTTACGGGATTTTTTTATTTCCCGAGTGATGGACTCAAGACTAATGACTTAAGACTCTAGACTTAAATTCCTGTCCATTTTTTTAACACTGCTTTTTGGGCTGGTGTTGCATTTTCGTTTACAGCTGCCTTTAAGCGTACATTTGGATTTTCTTTCAAGCTTAAAGAAATTTCTTTTTCAAGTCCATCGCGGATTACCTTAACCGTTAGCTGATCGCCAATTTTTTTATCGGTAATGATGGGTAAAATATCTAGCGAAAATTTCGGTTCTTTTAATTTCACATTTTTCAGTACATCACTTAGTGATGAGCCATCAATCAGTACAATTACATCGTTAACATTTAAACCACTTACCCAAGCTGCTGAGTTTCTGGTAACCGAAGTTACTTCTAAACCTTTAGTAGCCAACTGAACTGCTGCACCACTAACCGGTTTACCAGGCGTTGCATTTTCTGTAGAAACATCAACACCTGCATATGCGAAATATTTTACATAGTCTACATCATCTACACCGTTTACATACTTGGTCCAAAAGTTAGTAAAGCTAGTTCCTGATATCTTTTCAACCATTGCTTTAAATTCTGCATCGGTATAACCACGTTTTAAGGTTTTGCACTGCAAATACATGGCTTTCATTACATCATCTAAACTTTTAGCACCCTTGGTGGCATTAATGATTTCGAGATCCATCAAAATACCGATCACTTCTCCTTTATTGTAGTAAGAGATGGAATTGTTTTTTGAATTCTCATTCGGACGGTAGCCAATAATCCATGCGTCATAACTAGATGAAGCAGCTGACTGATATTTAGCTCCAGGGGTATTTAATACTGTACCAACACCGCTAGCCAGATCTTTCAAAAATTCGTTTACATCAGTAAAACCTGCTCTATGCAAGTATTTATTTTCGTAATACGATGTAAATCCCTCAGCTACCCAAAGGTTAGTGGTGTAATTTTCGTTGTCATAATCAAAAGGACCTAATGCCACCGGACGTAAACGCTTAACATTCCAAAGGTGGTGATACTCGTGTGCAACCAGGCCTAAAAAGCCTTTATAACCTTCTGCAGTATTGTAAGCGTTTCTTGTAGCGCCTAAAGTGGTAGAGTTTAAGTGCTCTAAACCTCCACCACCTTTTAAGAAATTATGAACAATGAAGAGGTAATATTTATTAGGGTTTTCGCCATAAACTGCAGTTTCTTTTTCTACAATTTTAGCCATATCTACTTTAAGTTTCTCTTTATCGTAGTTACCACCGCCGTACATGGCTACTTCGTGACGAACACCAGAAGCTGTAAATTCGAAAATATCCTGATTACCCACTTCAATAGGGCTATCGTAAAGAATATCAAAATCGGTAGCTTTATAGGTGAATTGCGCTCCAGCAACAGGTGTTAAACCAGTAGAAACTTTACTCCAGGTATTAAAAGGAATAATTTTTACAGTGCTTGGCGATTTGATCATGCCATCAGGATGCATAAAAATCCCTGTTGGAGACAAGAAAGCGTGAGATTCGTCGATAAAAGGTGTACGCACCGAGATTTCGAATGCATAAACACGATAGTTGATCTGGATATTGGCAGCCTTGGCTGAGAAAATTCTCCAGGTGTTTTTCCTTACTTTTTCAACTTTTACGGCTTTACCTGCTGCAGTAGCCTTAAATTCTTCTACACTTTTTTCAAACTCGCGAACCAAATAAGAACCTGGTGTCCAAACAGGCATTTTTACATCTACATAATCTTTTGCCAAGCCAGAAATATTCATCTGAACTTCAGCATAGTGTGCCTGTGGTTCTTTAAAAGAAACCTCAAAGCCTATTTTTACCTGCGCCTTCGCTGCCATAATACACGTTAGTAGTAAAACTAAACTTAAAATTGATTTTTTGTTAAACATATTGATATTGACTGTGTTTTGTTGCAAATTTAGATTTATTGACGGGGTTTTGGAACAAAATAGCTAAATGTGGTGTAAAATAGTTGTTTCGGTTCAACTTGCGTTTGGCGTTTGGCGATTTGCGGAAAATACAGGGAGCTTAAGTACCCAAATGGCACCAAGCATGTTTTTGTTGATTTTTGAAGGGATAATAATTGACTATGACCTATTATTTACACCCAAACTGTAGACTTCAGACTGCAGACTTCGGACTAAAATCGGTAACATCCTTAATACAACAAATTTAGGACTAAACTATTTGAATATTTTTACGCTCTAATTCTAGAATATTAATCTTATTTTAATGTTCGGAATACGCACGACACAAAAAGAAACATGAAGAAAAGGTATATTATCTATGCTGTTTTAGCTATAGGCTTGGCTTATTTGGTCTATTACAGAATTAACGCAAATAAAAAACTCGAAGGGAAAGGCGGAGCATCTGCCGGAGCTGGAAAAGGCAAACTTGGTGGCAAAGGGGGCGCTTCTGCACCATTGATAGTTGACGGAATCATCGTAAAACCGGTATCGTTTGATAATGATCTGGAGGTAACTGGCGCTATTGATGCAAACGAATCTGTTGTATTAAAAAGTGAAGTATCAGGATTGGTTACCGGCATCTATTTTCAAGAAGGTACAACGGTATCGAAAGGAAGTGTACTGGTTAAAGTAAACGACAGAGATATACAGGCCCAATTGCAGGATGCACTAACCAAACAAAAACTTTCCGGAACAAACGAAAACCGGGCAAAACAACTTTTGGCTAAAGGTGCAATCAGTCAGGAAGAATATGATACAGCGCTAGCAGATTTAAAATCGTTGCAGGCGCAGGCACAATTAATCAGGGCACAACTGGCTAAAACGACTATCCGCGCACCTTTTACAGGCAGAGTGGGTTTACGTAGTATTTCTGCAGGAACATATTTAACACCAGCCACCGTAATTGCCAATTTGGTGAGCACCAACCCGGTTAAAATTACATTTTCTGTTCCTGAAAAATATGCTGGGCAGATTAAACTCAATTCGGAAATTACCTTTACCACTGATGGTTCTTCTAAAGAAAACAAAGGAAAGGTTTATGCCATTGAACCTGGAATTAACGCTGCAACCAGAACATTGCAGATCAGGGCTCTGGCTCCAAATGCCGATAATCTTTTATTACCTGGCTCATTCGCCAAAATTAAACTGGCTTTAAACACCCTTCAAAATGCTATTCTTATCCCTAACGAAGCAGTTATTCCTGTTTTAAAAGGTAAGATTGTTTATATCCAAAAGGATGGAAAAGCACAAGAGGTTAAAGTAGAAGCTGGTACACGTACCGATGAAAATATTGTAATTACTTCGGGATTAAAAGTTGGCGATACGGTTTTGACAACCGGATCGATGGCGTTAAAGAAAGATGCCCCGGTAAAAGTTCATTTGGTTAAACAATTATGAGTATCTCAACCACGGGTATCAAAAAAGTAGCCTTTATTGCCGTCGCGAATATGGTTTTTGGCCTGGTTGGCTGCAAGCAAACCCCTAAAGAGCGTGCCGCGATGCAGGTATATGTATCCTATGCTGAAGCAGATTCGGCTACAGTAATGAAGGTTTTAGATCCTTTGCAAAAAGAAATTTCAAAAATCAGCAATATCCATAAAATATCAACATCATCCCAAAAAGGTGCAGGCAATATTATCGTTGAATTTAACATGGATAAAAATATAGATAGTGCAGCTATTGAGGTACAAAACAGGCTAACTGTGGCTAACACCGGTTTACCAAAAGAAGCCAAAATATATTGTTTTAGAATGAACAACGAGCATAAAAAAAATAAATACAATCAATAATGAGTATTTCAACCACGAGTATAAAAAGGCCGGTTTTGGCCATTGTGATGAACTTATTGATTGTCCTTTTCGGGATAATCGGCTATACCTTTTTAGGTGTGCGCGAGTATCCGTCTATCGACCCCACGGTGGTTTCGGTAAGAACTTCCTATCCTGGTGCCAACTCAGATATTATCGAATCGCAAATTACCGAACCTTTAGAAAAATCGATCAATTCAATTGATGGCATCCGAAATATTTCTTCATCAAGCAACCAGGGAACAAGCAATATTACCATAGAGTTTAACCTCGATAAAAATATAGAAGAGGCCGCAAATGATGTGCGTGACAAAGTATCGCAGGCTGCCCGTACCTTACCAAAAGATATTGACGGTTTACCGGTAGTAAGTAAGGCCGATGCAAATTCTGACCCGATTTTATCAATGACCATCCAGAGCGATAAACGCAATACACTGGAGTTAAGTGAYTTCGCTGAAAACGTAATCGCTGATCGTATCCAAACCATTCCGGGTGTAAGTAGCGTACAGATCCAGGGGCAACGGAAATATGCCATGCGTATTTGGATGGACCCAAATAAACTAAGTGCTTACGGTTTAACTTCACAAGATATTGTTACCGCCTTAGATAATGAAAACGTAGAGCTTCCATCAGGAAAAATCACCGGAGCTACTACCGAGCTGACAGTTAAAACCTTAGGAAAACTGACCAACGAAAGCGAGTTTAACAACTTAATCCTGAAAACAGATAGCAACCAGGTAATCAAATTAAAAGATGTAGGTTATGCAGTTTTAGGGCCTGAAAACGAAGAAACCATTTTACGCGAATCGGGCAGACCGATGGTGGCCATCGCCATTATCCCTCAGCCAGGAGCCAATTACCTCGATATCAGTAAAGAGTTTTACAAGCGTTTTGATAAGCTAAAAGCCGATATCCCTCAAGACATTAAGCTAAAAGTTGCATTAGACAATACACTATTTATCAAGCGATCGGTAACCGAAGTTGCCGAGACGATTGGTTTATCATTGGTACTGGTAATCTTGATCATTTACCTTTTCTTTAGAGATTGGGCTATTGCCTTCAGACCATTGATTGATATTCCGGTATCGTTGATTTTCACTTTCTTTATCATGTACGCCTTCGGATTTTCAATCAACGTATTGAGTTTGCTGGCCATTGTGCTCGCTACGGGATTGGTGGTAGATGATGGTATTGTGGTTACCGAAAATATCTTTAAAAAGGTTGAAGAAGGGATGTCGCCTTTCGAGGCAGCCATTAAAGGATCAAATGAAATCTTTTTTGCCGTAATTTCTATTTCCATTACCCTTGCAGCCGTATTCTTACCGGTAATTTTCTTGCAGGGATTTGTTGGCCGCTTATTTAGAGAGTTCGGGGTGGTAATCGGTGCAGCAGTATTGGTTTCGGCCTTTGTATCGCTTACTTTAACACCAATGTTAAACGCCTACCTGATGAAAAAAGGTGGACATAAACCATCCAGGTTTTACAATTGGACCGAACCCTATTTTGTAAAATTAAATGATGCCTACGAATCGAACCTGAATAAATTTTTGGATAAAAGATGGCTATCCGTTCCGATCATTTTGGTTTGTATGGGCTTAATTTTCTTATTCTGGAAGATTTTGCCAAAAGAAACCGCTCCATATGATGATAGAAGTGCGATAAATATTAATGCGACTACTCCAGAGGGTGCATCTTTTACCTATACCGATCAGTTTATTATGAAATTGAACCAATTGGTTCTCGATTCTGTACCTGAAAAAAATGTGAACATAACCATTACCTCGCCAGGTTTCGGTGGTTCAGGCTCGGTAAACTCTGGTTTTGTAAGGATGGGTTTAACTGATCCTGAAGATCGTAAGCGTTCGCAAAAAGACATTGCCGATATGCTTACCCGCATTACAAAGAAATATACCGAGGGCAAAACCATTGTAAATCAACAACCAACCATCTCAGTTGGCCGCCGTGGCGGTTTACCGATCAGTTATATCATCCAGGCACAAAATTTCGAAAAATTAAGGGAGAAAATTCCTTTGTTTATGGATGCGGTATCGAAAGATCCAACATTCACCGTTTCGGATGTGAACCTGAAATTTAACAAGCCTGAAATTAATTTAACCATCGATAGGGATAAAGCCAAAAATTTAGGTGTTTCCATATCTGCTATTGCCCAAACCTTAAATTTAGGTTTAAGTGGCCAAAGGTTTTCGTATTTCTTCATGAATGGAAAACAATATCAGGTAATTGGCCAGTTCGATCGTGGAGACCGGAAAGATCCATTAGATTTGAGCTCGGTTTATGTACGTAATGATAAGGGCGAATTGGTTCAGCTCGACAATGTGGTTACTGCTAAAGAAGAAAGTAGTCCACCACAACTGTACAGGAACAACCGTTTTATCGCAGCAACTGTTTCGGCAGGGTTAGCACCTGGAAAAAGTATTGGTGAAGGTATTGATGCCATGGACGCCATTTCTAAAAAAGTATTGGATGAAACTTTCTCTACTGATTTAAGTGGAGAATCGCGGGATTTTAAAGAAAGTTCTTCAAACACCTTCTTTGCATTCGGTTTGGCACTGCTACTCGTTTATTTAATTCTTTCGGCGCAGTTTGAGAGCTTCAAAGATCCGATTATTATCATTTTAACCGTACCTATGGCGGTTGCGGGTGCATTTTTATCGCTATGGTTATGTGGCCAAAGCTGGAATATCTTTAGCCAGATCGGTACCATTATGCTTATTGGTCTGGTAACTAAAAATGGCATTTTAATTGTCGAATTTGCTAACCAGTTAAAAGAAAAAGGCATTCCAATCCCCGAAGCCATACGGGAGGCTGCTGTTTCGCGTTTGCGTCCAATTTTAATGACCAGTTTGGCGATTGCCATTGGTGCACTACCTATTGCATTGGCTTTAGGAGCTGCTGCAAAAAGTAGAATGAGTATGGGAACCGTAATTGTTGGTGGTACCTTATTCTCTTTGGTTTTAACCTTATTTGTAATCCCTGCTATTTACTCTTACTGGGCTAAACCATACAAACCGAATAAAGAATTGAAAGAAGCCCATCGTTTTGAACAAGAAGCTTTACATATAGAAGAATAAGATGAGCAAGAAATTAAAAATATTCACCCTACTGCTAAGCTTATCCCTTTCGGGCGTTGCACAAGAACAGCTGAGCCTGCAGGAAGCCATTACCATTGCTTTACAGAATAATTACGATATTAAAATCAATAAAAACCAGGTCGATATAGCAAAGAACAATGCCAATATTGGCAATGCTGGTATGTTGCCCAATTTAACCGGAAGTTATACCAATGGTGGAAGTATCCAGAACACCAGACAAACCCCTGCAACTGGTCCTGATCGGGTAATTACAGGAGCAAAAAGTACCAATAACAGTTATGGAGCCGATTTAAACTGGACCATTTTTGATGGTTTTAGTATGTTCGCCAATTACGATCGCTTAAAAGAACTGCAAAAACAAGGCGAATTAAACGCACGCCTAACCATTTTAACTACTATAGCCGATGTAATTACAGCCTATTATGATATTGTAAGACAGCAGCAATTGGTTATAGCAGCTGATAGTGCTATGGATGTTTCGGTATTACGCACCAATATTGCCAAAACAAAACTGCAGCTTGGCCGCKGTTCTAAACTGGATGTATTAACCGCACAGGTTGATTATAATACCGATACTTCAAATTACCTACAGACCAAAAATGCCTTACAGGTAGCTAAAGTTCGATTAAACCAACTGATGGTTAGAGATATAGGTACTTCGTTTTCTGTTGTTAATAACATTGATGTAGACAAAGGTATCCTCTTTAGCAAAATGGCCGAAATGGCCGAGCAGCAGAACCCGAATGTACAAAACGCCTTTATCAATCAGCGGATAGCTTCCCTGACCTTAAAATCAGTACGTGGGGCAAGATACCCATCTATCAGTTTAAACTCTGGATACAGCAGGGCGAACAGTACCAGCCCTACGGGCTTTAACCAAAAGTTTGCTGCAAACGGACTTACTTATGGTGTTACGGCAAGCCTTAACTTATTTAACGGCTTTTTACAGCGCCAGCAAGAACGCAATGCAAAGATCGAGATCGACAATTCTATCCTGAATTTAAACAAAACCAAACTTGATGTAAACGCGCAGTTGCTTACCGCTTATCAAAATTACAGCACTTACCTTGATCTGATTAAATTAGAGCAACGAAATGTAGATATTGCAAAAGAAAACCTAGATATTACTTTAGCAAAATACCGTTTAGGCAGCATAGCCCCTTTAGAGTTAAGAGAAGCACAACGAAATGCAATAGATGCACAGAACCGTTTCATCGAAATGCAATATCAGGCCAAAATTGCCGAAACAACACTGAAAGAAATCAGTGGAAATATAAACTTATCTAATTAATTTTTATATTTAGTCCCATGATACTTGTTGCAGATAGTGGCTCATCAAAAACCGATTGGATGGGCTATCACAATGGCGAAACCATTAAATTTAGCACTCCTGGAATAAACCCTTATTTCTTAAGTGAGCAAGAAATTACCAAGCTGATTTCTAAAAATGAACCTTTATTACAATGTGCTGATGAGGTGAAAGAAATCTACTTTTTTGGAGCGGGTTGTTCTTCACCAGACAAACATGAAGTAGTCTCAAATGGCCTATCAGCCGTTTTTGGTAATGCTTTTATTTCAGTAGATCACGATCTTCTGGGTTCGGTATATGCTACCTGCGGAAATGCCGAAGGCTTAAATTGTATTTTAGGCACCGGATCGAATATTTGTTATTTCGATGGAAAGAAAATCCACGATGGCCACCATGGCTTAGGTTATGTACTTGGCGATGAAGGTTCTGGTACTTTCTTTGGGAAAAAAGTGCTTTTAAGCTATATGTACAATAAAATGCCATTTTTAAGAACTGGTTTTCAGGAATTTGTAGATACGAATGTTAAAGATTATCCAAAACATAAAAACGTTCCATGCCATTTTGTAGGCTCCATAGCTTATTATTACCAGGAAACATTAATTTCGGTGTTATTAGAAAATGGCATTGAGCCTGGGAAAATACTACAGAAGCCCATTGAAGAGTTATTTAATTTTATCTTAAATAAAGAAGGCATCGTACACCAAGCGAGTTAAAATCGAAGTCTAATTTTTAGCTCCTATAAACTTATTGTTAAAATATCCTTAAGATTGTAAACATAACAACATAAACTTTTGTTATATTTTTAACGGCATACAAATGCTAACACATATGAAGAGAATACTGGTAGTAGACGATGATATTGAGGTTTTAGAAACCATACAATTAATACTGGAAATCGGAGGATTTAAAGTTTCGGCACTAAATGATGGTGAAGAAATTTTTAATAGAATCGAAAAATTTAGTCCTGATTTAATCTTACTTGATATTTCTCTCGGGCATATCGATGGGCGTGTGCTCTGCGAGCAGTTAAAATCAATTGAAAGTACCTCTAAAATTCCAATTTTATTGATTTCTGGTTTATACGATCCAAAAGATTTTACAACCTTAAACTACGGTCAGGACGATTTCTTATCAAAACCATTCCAAATGGATGTATTGCTTAAAAAGATCACTAAAATTCTTTCACTGGAAGAAGATAAACCAAGTTTTCTTTTCAATTAAGTTAATCTAACCTTACAATATTTAGCCAAGAGGATTTAAAAATCTTCTTGGCTTTTTTATTTTTATAAAAATCGATCTTAAAACAACATCATATTACCAAGTGAAGCATGGTTAAAATCTTTGCTTGGTAAAATATTAGCGGTAGTCTGTGAGGACACAGACCACGGAATTGGAATAAAGCTATAGAATAGGCGCTATGAGTGGAAACCCCTCCTACTGGCACAGCCCGATCTGATCTAAACCCGATGGCACGAATGCCCGATCCTTCAATCGGCAGCAGGTACAGCGGGACTAACATTGATTGAAATACTGGCTTTGCTTTCCAAATCATTATTTAAACTGTGCAATAAAAACAACTAGTACTGTCACGTTGAGCTTGTCGAAACGCTCTGCTAAGGCTATTTAATCTACTCCTTCGACAGGCTCAGGATGACAATCTATATCATGAGATAGCCACACAGAATCATACACGAATCATGGAATAGGCACTATGAGTGGAAACCCCTCCGACTGGCACAGCACAACCTGATCTAAACCTGATGGCACGAATGCTCCCGATTAAGTACTGCTTTTTATTATGCTATAGTGTGCTTGCTTGTTTCACAGGTTTTCATCGGGGCAGCAGGTACAGCGGGACTAACACCAATTGAAATATTGGCTTTGCAATGACGACTCGCGCGGCTGTCATTTTGGCAAACAAATTCTTTTGGAACAACCCTTGTTATGCAGGATATAGATTAAACAATTTATTTACATATGAGCATACAAGAAAAAGGAAATATCTCCATACACACCGAGAATATTTTCCCGATAATTAAGAAGTTTTTATACTCTGATAACGAAATTTTTCTTCGTGAGTTGGTTTCTAACGCAGTAGATGCAGTCCAGAAAATTAAAAGACTAGGTTCATTAGGTCAGTTTAATGGCGAAGTTGGTCAACCATTGGTACAAGTTGCGGTTGATAAAGAGGCAAAAACCATTACCATTAGCGATAATGGTTTGGGTATGACTGCCGAAGAGATTAAAAAATACATTAACCAGGTTGCATTTTCTGGCGCAAGTGAGTTTGTAGAGAAATTTAAAGATGCTAAAGATGCCAATGAAATCATCGGTAAATTCGGTTTAGGTTTCTACTCGGCCTTTATGGTTGCAGATTTAGTTGAGATTCAAACTTTATCATATCAGGATGGCGCTGAACCCGCACGTTGGGTTTGCGATGGCAGTACAGAATTTGAAATTACTGAAGGTACTAAAACTACACGTGGTACCGATATTATCCTCCATGTAAACAAAGATTCGGAAGAGTTTTTAGAAGAAAGTAAACTGCAGGAAATTCTTGATAAATACGCTAAATTTTTACCGGTTCCAATTAAGTTTGGTACTAAAACAGAATCGGTTGAAGATGGCGTAGATGAAGAAGGTAAAGCGAAGTATAACGATGTTGAGGTTGATAACATTATCAACACCACCAACCCAATCTGGACAAAAGCTCCTGCAGATTTGTCAGACGAGGATTATTTAAGCTTTTACCGCGAATTATATCCATTTAGTGAAGAACCATTATTCTGGATCCACTTAAATGTTGATTATCCTTTTAATTTAACAGGCGTACTGTATTTCCCTAAATTGAAAAACGATTTCGAAATGCAGCGCAACAAAATTAAATTATACTCTCGCCAGGTATTTATTACCGATGAGGTTAAAGATATTGTTCCTGAGTTTTTGATGTTATTGCACGGTGTAATCGACTCTCCGGACATTCCGTTAAATGTATCGCGTAGTTTCTTACAAGCCGACAGCAACGTTAAAAAGATCAACAACTACATTACTAAAAAGGTTGCTGATAAATTAGGAGAGTTATTTGCTAAAGACCGTAAAGCTTACGAAGATAAATGGAAAGATATTGGTCTTTTTGTAAAATACGGAATGATCAGTGAAGAGAAGTTTTATGATAAAGCCAAAGATTTTGCTTTAGTTGGAAACACTAAAAATGAGCTTTTCACACTTCCTGAGTATAAGGAGAAGGTAACCGCATTACAGACCGATAAAAACGGCACAGTGGTTTATTTATATACCAATGATGCTGCTAAACAAGATGCATTTATCCAATCGGCCAATAAAAAAGATTACGATGTTTTAGTATTGGATTCGCCAATCGACAATCACTTTATTAATCAATTGGAGCAAAAGCTAGAGAAAACATCAATCAAACGTGTTGACTCGAGTGTTGCAGATAAGTTAATTGAGAAAGATGAGCAGAACGAGCATGTTTTAACCGAAGATCAGGTAAAAGAAGTTACTGCTATTTTTGAAAAAGCCATTACCAAACCAGGTATGCATGTAGAAATTGTGGCTTTACACCCTGAAGAGTTACCAGTTACCATTACCATGGATGAATTTATGCGCAGAATGAAAGATATGGCTGCAATGGGTGGCGGAATGGGCTTTTATGGCCAGATGCCAGACAACTATAAGGTTGCCATTAATGGAAACCATAAATTGGTAAGTAAAATTTTAAAAGCTGAAGGAGAAGAGCAGCGCAACCTGGCTAAACAAGCGGTAGATTTAGCACTTTTAGCACAGGGTATGTTAACGGGTGCAGAATTAACAGCTTTTGTAAGCAGAAGTGTAGAATTAATTTAATCAGGAAATCCTGTTATAATTTAAAGGGCGAAATCGATTAGATTTCGCCCTTTTGTTTTTAAGCTAAGCTCAAAAAAAAAGTCCCGATTAGATCGGGACTTTTAGGTAAGAATTTTCGGGAACTCTTAGATTAAAATTAATATTGTTTAGCTTGCTATTGGTGCCTGCTTTTGATCTACATTGAAGTAATCTTTATGGTCTTCGATCATTTTGGCAATTGTGGCCGCTTTAGTATCGGTTATTTTAAATTCGAACAATGGCTCTTGATTTTTCTTTGATCTCACCATTTTCTCTGTATAAAAGCGGTATACCAAACCATTGGTTAATAAACCATATTTAGCTTTTGTTTTACGGAAATATTTAGATAAGCGTGAATCATGGATATCTAAATTTTCAGCATGGTGTTTACATTCCACCAAAATTGTTGGTTCGCCATCTTTCATAATGGTGTAATCAACTTTTTTACTTTTTTTAACCCCGAAGTCTAGAACAGCTTCAGATTGAACCTCAGAAGGATCAAATCCTAAAATTTGGATAAAAGGCATAACTAACGCATTCCTAGTTAAATCCTCAGATTGAACTTGTGGAAGCATTTTCTTAATTCTTACGGCAAACTGCCCGATTTCGTCTTTCAATTCCATGATGTTATCTATTATAGGTAGTTAGTTTTTTAAATTGTATTGGTTAAATACCGAGTTTGCAGTGATAATAATTTGATCCAAACTTTGTTTATCAAAAAAATTTCTGTTCAACATATCGATCATATAAGTCAATTTATTGATATCATTAGCGCGCATGGTAAACTGAAAATTTTTCATGCCATCTTTTATCGCCTGCTGAACGTAGTTACGTACAACCAGAAAAGATTTTCTGAATGCGTATTCGCCATCTAATTGGCCCTTAACAAGGTTTTGTCCATCAAGATTGCTATATTCATTTTGCATTCTCTGGTACATATCTGCGTTGATTCCTTGTTTTTTTAGAATCCCCTTGTAGTAGATTTTATTAAGTAAATACTCGTATTCGTTGTGTTTCATGTGGAGGCTTGGTAGATGTAGGGGAATGTTTCTTTTGCTTTCGGTATTTTTGTTTTTTGGTTTTTAATAAATCTTTAACCCAGTATTGTATGGCCTGTTTTTAATTTTATTATCTACAGGCTACACAAGATTGGGCAGGCAGATGTTTTTCACAATTAGTCGTTTTCACTCCTAATTATTTTGTTTTTGGCAAACAGTATAAAGATTATAAAAAGAAGGGGTCCGGATAATTTTTTTACATCAACCACCCAGAATATTACACGAAACCTATGTTTTTTTTAGACGAAACCTGGAATAAGTTTTTTGGTGCATTTGTTAATTCAATTCATTTTTATTTAACTTGCATTCAAATCAAATAAAATAAACATATTTATACTCATGAATCTAAAATGCGTTGTTATAGACGACGAGCAACATGCAATTGAAGTATTAACTGACCACATTGGAGAAATGCCTGGTTTAACAGTTTTTAAAACTTTTACCAGCCCTGTCCAAGCACTTACTGAGATCAGTATTGAGGACGAAATTGATTTATTGTTTATGGATATTGATATGCCAGGAATCAATGGATTGGAACTGGCTAAAAATATCAGAGAAAAAGCAAAATATTTGATTTTCACTACTGCTCATCCTGATTATGCCCTGCAGGCATTTGATGTACAATCAGATCAGTACTTATTAAAACCTATTTCCTTTGCTAAATTTGCATTAGGTATTGATAGGATTTTAAAAAAGGAAGCAAATAATACCAAAGTTACTACGAAAGAAGCTGATCAGGTAGCGGCACTTTATATTAAAGGCGACCATAAATATGCTTTTTCTAACATCGCCATTGATGAAATACTTTACATCAAAGCACTACAGAATTATATACAGATTATTACTAAATCTGAAACCCACACTACCTACCTTACACTTAAGGAAATTGAAAAGGCTTTAGAAAACCACGCATTTATCCGTGTTAATAAATCGAACATTGTTGCTAAAGCGGCAATTAAAAAAGTAGATGGAAATATAATCCGTTTGGTAAATAACGAGATGATCCAAATTGGCGAAGGTTATAAAGAAGCTTTCTTCACCTATGTACAGAGCAGTTTGTTAAAATCTAATCGAAATCAATAAACTAAAGGTCTACAATCCAGCTAGTCATTACTACTGTGTGGCTTTGGTCACCTGTAGTGTTAGTAGTAAAGTTGTTTTGACCTTTAACATTTTTATAAACAAAAACAGTTTTTTTTGCAAGTTTAGTAGTGTGTTGTGCTTTCATGATATTATATATTTAATAATTATTTATTGTTGTTATTAATTTCTGTAAAGATGCAGCGTAAAATTAACCACAACTACTTTTTTACACAAAACCCCAATTTTAGGAGATAAAAACCCTATTTCAATAGATTTAAAGCGAAAAAATGACTTTTTCAACCCTCAAAATATTATATAAAAAATATAAACTTCATTTGCTTATCTGGAGTATTTACATCATATATGAAGTATTTATTTTAGGTTACACTTCTAAACAATTTAGACCGGCCGGTATCTATCTGCTTATATATATCACTAATATATCTGCTTTCTATTCTCATTCATTTTTGTTAAAAAAAGTGTTAAATAACAAGAATGAAGCCTTCAGGTTCTTAAAAATTTCGTTACTAATATTATTCATGTTAACAGCTTATGTTATTGTAAGTTATGTACTTGTAATGTTATTTGGAAAAATTGGGATAATAGAAAGTGAAAATTGGGACTTTATTGGTCGTAGTTTTATATTATCAGGTATATACAGGGCATTATTATTTATAGGTTTTGCTACTGGCTATGTTTACATTATCAAATCATTTCAGGATCAGAAGAAAGTAGAAGCATTAGAACGCCAAAACCTGGTTACCCAGATAGAGAAACAGGCATTAGAGAACGACCTTGTGCAATCGCAGAATAATTATCTGCGGAGTCAGATCAATCCACACTTTCTATTTAATACTTTAAACTTTATTTATAACGACGCCCGCAAAAAGGCACCTATGGCGGCAGATGCAATTATGAATCTGGCCGAAATGATGCGTTATGCCCTAAAACGTCCTGAAGCATCAGAAATGGTTCCGCTAAGTGAAGAAATTGAGCAAATTGAACACCTGATCAATCTGCATAAACTTCGAACGGCTAACACAATTAATCTGGAACTTGAGGTAACGGGCGATATGTTCGGGTTAAGATTTCCACCGCTTATCTTATTAACTTTGGTAGAAAACATATTTAAGCATGGAAATGTTTCACACTCTACTCAACAGGCCCTTATTAAAATTGCTTACCAAAATGACAACCTTAATATCAGTACTATAAACATGATTAATGATAATAAGGGCAAACAGACAGAAAGCCATCATGTAGGGATTGACAATATTAGCAAGCGCCTGAGTAATTTTTATGGCAATGATTATGTATTCAGGTATTACAAAGACCCGCTTAACCGATATATTACTGAAATAAATGTAGCTGTTGTTAACCCCTTGGCCAAGTTAAACCGTTAAGCTTTCATTGCATTTTGACGCTGGATATCTTTTAGCAGAAAATAATACATAACCATTTCATGTGTCCGCTGATCTTTGCTGAAAAGTCTATTTACGTGCATATGCATTAAATCAGTTAATAGCTTTAGTGCATTTTCGGGAGCACATTGTTTAAGAATTTTGATGAACGAATCTGAAAACTTATCGAACTCCTGCTCTTGCGCTGTTGTTAACGCCCTCCATTCAGTTTTACGAAACTCCTGGTAGTGATTGTTTAATTGTTTAAAATCGGCAGCATCTAATCGATGTTCCTCATTAAAGGTATCAGACATTATTCTCACGATTTTATTGATGGCCAACTTATCTATAATGTTAGATCCAATAATCTTTGAAATCAAAAGGCTACACAATTTATATTTGTTGAAATCATCAGTCTGAGTTTCTAAAAGCGATAATACAAATTCACTATCTACAGCAAAATGCTGCTCAACATCTTCGATCATGTTGCTGCCATAACGCTCTAACTCTCGTTTATAGGTCTTAATCTGTACATCAGATACCAAACCTGAATTTAAAAACAATTCCAGATTATCCATAAGTTTTGATGTTAACAGCTGCCCATCCCTTAGATTGTTTAGCTGAATCCTAAACCTGATGTGGTTTCCATTTTCATTGTAACGGATAAAAAACCACGATTTGACCTGATCAGTATGAGTGAATATGAAAGGCGCAATTACATCTGTCAAAATCTGATCACCGCGTTGCTGGTGGCAATAAATTTCGAAATACAGCCATTCTTTACCTGGCAGGAAAAATCGCGTTACTTCAGCATTTGCTGATGTTTTAGCCAAACCCCGATAAATCTGTTCGCCATGGCCTATACTTAAAACAAACTGGGCTAAATAAGGTTTAGCTGCTTCATCAACCACGATACTGTTTTGAGGCAGTAACATTTCTTCTATGTAAGTACTCCCATGTTTTTGCAGGTATTGCAGAAAAGCATTTATATCATCGTCATTTTGTAGTGCAAAGCATAATGTTTGATCGGATATACCTGCTTTAAAATATTCGCTAACACCTAAATTACTCAAGTATGACCTACAGTTGGCGACAGATAGCCACTTTTGATCGGCACCTAAAAGGGCTTCTTTTTTAATCCTCCATTTATTACTGCTTAAAACTATATTTTGATATTGTAACCTTGGATAATAATCCAAATCAGGGRAAATAGTATCAAGTGGAAAGGAAAGATTTGTTTGTATGCCTTGATGTTGCAAATCGCACAGTAACCTAAATACAGAAAGATCTGAGCGGATGTAATTGTACGCAGAAGCCATTCTTGGTACGAGCCGTTTATTTAAACGCTTAGAGCGAAGGATGATCTCTGTGCCCCGAATTGAAATCTGTATATCATTTAAGGCAAGTGGCGATGCTGAGGTATCAAAATTTAAGATTGATAATTGATGCCCATAAATCAGTTTTCGCCTGTTTACATTATCTACATTCGCCTCAACCATATAGGCCACATCAAAAAATAAAACCTCGGGGTTTGCTTGTTGTTCGGCGCCCGCAATGTCTTTAGCATATTGTGTTACATCATCGGCTGCCATTGTAAATCTTCCACTTAATGCATTTGATGTTGCTCCACCTATCTGTTCGATAAAAATCAAATCGTCGTGAACAGACATTACCATGCTAAATGAATTAGGTAAGGCTGCTAATTGCTGATTCGGTATCAAGGTAAGTTTGTTCAGATAAACAGTTTTACCTTTTTCGAAGTTTTGTTCCGTCAGGAAGGTTTTTAATGCCGTTTTAATATTTTCTGCCTCCGCTTTTTTCGGCGGCTTAGTATTGAAGCGTGTGATAAACTCGCTATTTTGACCAGCTTGCTCCAGCTCATCGTAGCCTACACCCATTTCTGGATCTAGTGCCAGTAATAATGGTACTTCCTGATCTTCAAATTTCTTTTTAAACCTGATCTGAAACTGGCTAAGGGCATCACGATCTTTTGCGGGCATCACACCATGGAGTATATTGATCAAACCTGGAATAGCCTGAAGCAAACGTTCATTAATACCACCCGATAAAGCAGTGCGCTGCGCGATAAGATATTTTGGCAACTCAGCCGTAGCAGTGAGCCCTACACGTTCAAAATAATCATCCCCTATAATATTGGGATCGTAGTTGGTAAAAACAAGCTGTAAATCGTGCATATCCTGCAGCAAAGCAAACAGGTTTTCGGTTTCAGCATCATTTAAATTTAATTGTTTTGCCAGATCGTTAAGCCTAATCGGTGTTAAGCAAGCAGCCAATATTTGCTTTACAAAATCGTCTTGATCTAACTCGGCAAGTTCAAAAATACCATCGGTACAAGCTATATACCGGATACTGTTGGGCGTTAAATAATAGCTGCTATTACTAAATATGAGGCAGTTCTTTCGCAGCACTTCTGCCAATGGCAATTGAATATTATTCTTATAAGGCCAATCAACCAATTCGCGTACCTTTTGGGTTTTTTCAACTACTATTCTGCTTTCCGATGATTTAATGGCATCGCTTAACAAGCTAAAACCGGCAAAGGTACCATATGGGGTCGACCGGAATTTCGCACGGTTAAAATATTTCCATATGGTAAAATAAACTTTAGGTGGAAGATCTTTTAGTTCGTTTGCCTTTACTTCTTTTATAGTTTCGTAAAATGTTGCAGAAGATATTGCAATTGCTGCTTTTAATTCCTCCCAACAATCTACCAGTTCAGATTGATATGAAAATTTAGGTGTTCTAAAAATTACGGTTGGTTGAATATTAAGCTTCATTGAATTTAAATGTGGGCGAAAATTACAAAGATTAATTTAGAAAGTTATCAATTGACAGTTTGCAGTTTGCAGTTCCATACGCACAATCCGTTAATAGTGCATTAAAAATTCAGGGGCACATAGGTCTAGGTTACAAATCCCCAGCCAATTTAATATAAATTAAAAAGCCATCTTCTTTTTAGGAAGATGGCTTACCGGGATGTTAATTGTGTTTTATTTTTTGGTTACTTTAAATTCTGTTCTTCTGTTTTTTGCTCTTCCTTCGGGATTATCTTTTTTCTTGCGTTTAACTACGATTTCGTTTGGTGCAATCGGCATTGATTCTCCATAACCTTTAGAAGTCATTCTAGCAGCGGCAATTCCTTTACTTTCTAAATAGTCTGTACAAGATTTTGCTCTTCTGTTCGATAGATCTAAGTTATACTCATCGGTTCCAATATTATCCGTATGAGAACCCAACTCGATTTCCATTTCAGGATTATCTTCCATAATTGGGATCAGGAAGTCTAACACTTTTTTAGAAGGCTCCGTAAGTTCGGCGCTGTTAAATTCGTAATAAACATTATCCAAAGCCATTGGGATACCTAATTTGAAAGGGCTTAAACAGTAATCTTTATAAATCAAGGTATCTGCTTTAGCCAATTCTTCGTAAGGATAGTTTTTAGTAATTGCGAAATAATTATCTTTCGCAAAAAGCAACTTGATTGGTCTTTTTGAATCTACTTTAAATCTGTATACACCATCAGTGCCTGTTGTAATTTTCTGAGCACCTTCTGCATTGGTAAGCGTTACATTTGCCCCTGCTAATGGCAATTTAGTTTTACAGTCAGTTAAAATACCTGCAATTGAGAAGTATTCTTTTTTCACTTCAAATACCTCTAAACAGCATGATGACTCGCGATCAGAACTGATATATCCTTTTGTTCCTTTATCATCTGTTGCAGTGAAGTAAAGATCATCTTTTGATGAGTTAAACGGATAACCAGCATTTTTTGGTTTGGTCCAATCTACAAGATCACCTTCTGACTCAAAGAAATCGAGACCACCAAAACCTATTCTACCATCGGTACTAAACAATAACTTTTTGGTTAATGGGTTGTAGTATGGTGCACGGTCATCATCTTCTGTATTAATGGTTGAGCCAAAGTTTACGGCCTGACCTAAAGATCCGTCTTCGCGAACGGTGCAATACCAAAGATCGTACTTACCATAACCGCCGCTTCTATCAGATGAGAAAAGCAGGAATTTACCATCGCTGGTTACAAATGGTTGAGTTGAATTAAAATCTTTACTGTTTACCTGTAAGCCAACCGGTTGTGGGTCTGCCCATTTATCACCAGTTTTTTTAGAAGAATAAATGGCATATTTTTCTTTATCCTTCCAGGCTGTAAAGTATACTGTATTTCCATCAGGAGTAAAAGTAGCAGCAGCAACTTCCATGTTTTTAGGAATACTGATATCGATTTTTCTTACTGCAATATCAGCCGAAGTTAATTCGCCCTTAGCTGTATAAATATTATTAAGGAACGGATTGCTTTTAGTTGATACCTGAACTTCTCCAGCACCTGTTTTAACGATGTCTTTTTTACTACCTACAGCAACCGGGCGGGATGAAGTAAAATACAACTCATTGTTGATTTTAACAGGAGCATAATTAGAGCCTAAACCATTTACATTGCCAGGTACTTTTTTAACTTGCACCATGCGCGGAAAACGCATTTCTTCGATCGCAAACTTACACGATTCTATTTCCTTTTGGGCGTCTTTAGCTAAAGCATCACCAGGATTTTTTTGGATGAACTGTTGAAAAGCATCGATAGCCAGGTTAAATTTTTTATTTGCCCTTAAGCTTTCTGCATAATAAAATAGCGCCTTTCTAAAACGTGTATTGGTAAAGTTGATCGCTATGGCATAATATTTTTCAGCCTCGTTAAATTCCCTATACAGCCTACTAGATTCTGCAAGGTTATAAATCGATCCTTCATAATCGTCTATCACTTTGTCATCAGTTGCTGATTTCCTTTCCATACCGTACGGTAAAATGGCCTGGGTACTATCTCCAGTAATTTTTAAGGCTTTTTTATAAAAAGTAGATGCTGCGTAGTAATCCTTATTTTCGAAATAAGTATCTGCAACCTTTTTATAATTCACCACATACTGTGCGTTTGCAAAACCGCCAAATGCCACTAACAAAAAGAGTAATATTTTTTTCATTTGATTAATTATAAACGTGGACAAAAGAAGTTTGGACCAATAAGACCGTTACGGCCAATTAAGGATATCGAAAGCTCTAAACCACCGTTACTGTTAGAAGCACGGTTGAAAGTAGAGGTATTAATATCGTAACTTAAGCCGAAAACCATATTCTTTAACTGTAGGCCAACAAAGGCAATTGCAGCATCTTTATTGCGGTAGTTACCACCAAACAAAATGTTTGCTGATGGATTAACATTAAGCTGAGCATAAGCACCTAAAGATACCTCGTTTGTATTCCCCTGATACATAAACAATGCATTGGGTACAATATCCAATAACTCTGAAGCCTTGATCCGCGCACCGCCATGTGCAGTAAAACGAACAGGGATACGTGAATTTGAACCAGAGAAACGATCCATAGGAC
>NZ_JBFTRT010000070.1:0-15491 GCF_056399685.1 Pedobacter sp. 01N416 | reverse complement strand
TATTTATTTGGAAAGCAATGGCAGTACCTTTTAGCTTGGCTCCGGTCCCGCTAATGTTCCTGCCCCGATAGAAAATCGGGACATCCACTTATATCGGGTTTAGGTGGGTTGGATTGAGGTACTATGTGCCAGCTACATCATAATTGATTAAAAAAGACAAAGCCGGCAAATGCCAGCTTTGTCTTTTTTTCTAAGATCGTCATGCTGTCCCGAATGTTCGGGATCAGCGTCTTTCTGGCACGTAAACCCTTAACCAGATGAAAAATTAGCACAGGGCAATAACCAATTATTATTTCTTAACCATTTCCCTTTTGGCCCTAATGTATTGGTTTGGCCATTCGGTATCATCGCCAAGCACTTGCGCCGCATGTGTAGGAAAATAAGCATCACGTAACGATTCGCGGGCAATAAAAATCAAATCAGCTTTGCCTTGTTCTAAAATTTCTTCCGCCTGCCGCGCCCCTACAATCACCCCCACAGCACCTGTATAAATGCCAATTTCATTTCTGATCTTATCAGCAAAAGGAACCTGATAGTTTGGTCCCGCAGGGATAAATGCATCAGGCACATTACCACCCGATGAGGTATCAATTAAATCAACACCGCGATCTTTTAACACCGCTGCCAATTGTAGCGAGTCGTTCTCGTTCCAGCCACCTTCCGTCCAATCCGTTGCAGAAATGCGAACAAATAAAGGCAAATTTTCTGGCCATACCGATTGTACAGCTTCAACCACATCGATTACCAAACGAATACGGTTTTCGAAACTTCCGCCATAAACATCTGTACGTTTATTGCTCAGCGGACTAAAAAACTGATGCAGTAAATAACCGTGCGCAGCATGTATTTCTACAACTTTATAGCCTGCATCCAATGCACGTTTAGCAGCTGCCCGGAAAGCAAAAACAATATCCTGAATCTCTGATATCGTTAATTCATGTGGTTCAACCTGTCCTGGCTTAAAAGAAATTGGAGATGGCGCAACTGGTTTCCAGCTATTTTCACCAGCGGCAATTTGTTCGCCACCTTTCCAGGGCACTTCACAACTGGCTTTTCTACCTGCGTGCGCCAACTGGATGCCCGCAATAGCCCCATTATTATGAATAAATGAAACAATCTGTTTCAATTTATCTACATGTTCATCTTTCCAAATGCCCAAATCGGCATAGGTGATTCTTCCATCGGCAGTTACTGCAGAAGCTTCCTGGATAATTAAACCTGCACCACCAACGGCACGGCTTCCTAAATGCACCAAATGCCAATCGGTTGCAAAACCATCAACAGCAGAATACTGACACATTGGCGAAATAACAATTCTATTTTTTAAGGTTACATCCTTTATGGTAAAAGGAGAAAATAATTTAGACATATCGTGTGATTTGCTTTTCCACAAACATACAATCTCCTCATCAAGGATGTTTTAATGCAACAGTTATTAAACTCATATTTTACCTTTCCATGGCGGAGTGCGTGGAGCGATGAGCGCATATCTATTTTTTAACCACAAAGAACACAGAGAAAATTACAGAGGGCACAAAGCGCATCGTTTTAGATCGCAAATCAATTTCCTCATCCATTTTACGTTTTCCGTGTCAAACGCCCACCGCTATTCGCTTACCGCTAAACTTTTTTCTACAAAAATTTGGAGATTACCAAACAACATCATACATTAGTGTATTATTTAACTAATACAGTAGATATGATAAATATTAACAATCTTAATTTTGGCTACAGCAAGCATAAGCCATTATTTAAAAATATGAGCATGCGGTTAAGCAATGGTCATATTTACGGTTTGCTTGGAAAAAATGGCGCTGGCAAATCGAGCTTATTAAAAAATCTGGCCGGTTTAGTATATGCACAGAGCGGCACCTTGGAGGTAATGGGCTTTAATCCAGCAAAAAGACAACCCGCACTATTAGAGCAGATTTGTTTTATACCTGAAGAATTTTATTTGCCTTCAGTAAAAATAGATGCCTATTTAAAAGCAAATGCTCCATTTTACAAAAATTTCGATCACCAGTATTTTACCGATCTGATTAAGGAATTTGATATTCCGGTTGAACAGAAACTCATCAACATGAGCTATGGCCAGAAGAAAAAAGTAATTATCGCCTTTGGACTGGCTACACAAGCCAAACTGGTTATTATGGATGAGCCGACTAACGGTTTAGACATTCCTTCTAAAGCGCAGTTCAGAAAAATTATGGCTTCTGCGATGACAGACGAACGGTGTATCATCATCTCTACCCACCAGGTTAGGGATTTAGATAATCTGATCGATACGGTGATTATGCTCGATGAAAATGATGTAGCACTTAAAGCTTCGGTAGAAGAAATTACCGCAAAGTTAACTTTCAAAAAAGTAAAGGAAATTGATGACAGCATTATTTATGCAGAGGCATCACTCTCTGGTTATAATGCGGTAATGCCAAATTATCATCAAGAAGACAGCAAATTAGATATGGAGCTTCTTTTCAATGCCATACTTGCAGAAAAAATCAAATTTAAACCTTTATTCAGTTAAGCGATGAACAACACATTTAATATCAACCGATTTGGCTTATTGCTTAAAAGACAGTGGTTAGAYTTTGGGAAAATCTATCTGATCAGCCTTGTTGTGCTGTTGGGAATAGTAGTAGGCTTTTATAGTTATAGTATTCCATCGCCACTTAAAGACAATAATTTTGACTACGACGGCAACCTCGATATGCGTTTCCGCTACCCTCTTTTCCTGATTTTGGGATTTGTTTTTATCAGCATCGTAGCCAGTAGCTATTTTAATATCCTGGGACAGAAATCGAGGGCCATTTTAGAACTGATGACACCCGCTTCAGTATTCGAAAAATTTCTGGCAGGTGTAGTTTACACTGCAATAATAAGTTTGTTTAGCTATCTGTTAATCTTTTATTTAACAGATTTGGCCTTTGTAAAATACCTGAACGGTCACCTTGAAGCCTTTAAAGGCCTCTTACCAAAAAACGGGGCTGTTAGAGAAGTTGAAACGATTACTTATCAGGTATTTAATGATGAAGGCTATAGAAAATATTGCGGCTACTTTTTTGCTTTCCCCTTTCTCATTACCAGCCTGTTCCTGTTAGGATCTGTCTATTTTAACCGTTTTCACTATATCAAAACGGCTCTTTCGGCTATGGTTTTCATTGGCCTAGCTTCTTACCTGGTGGTTAAACTTTCGATATGGCTAATGGAGGGTAAAGTTGCTAATCATCATCATTTTAGAAAAGAAGATAAAGACTGGGTTTTGCTAACAATTTTATTGGCAACAAGCATCATCACCCTAATTATTTGGACGATTACTTACATCCGTCTTAAAGAAAAAGAAGTTTAATTAAAAGGTATAGATATGGAATTTAGAGATAACAAGGCAATATACCTTCAAATTGCAGAATACGTTTGTGAACATATTTTGCTCGGAAAATGGAAAGCCGAAGAAAAAGTACCCTCAGTTAGGGAATTAGCGGTTGAACTTGAGGTTAACCCAAATACAGTAATGCGTACTTACGAATTACTGCAAAATAAGAGCATTATCAATAATAAAAGGGGAATCGGCTTTTTTGTTGGCGATGATGCCATTGACCATGTGAAAAGCTATAGAAAAGTGCTATTTATGGACGATGAGCTTCCCGTAGTATTCAGAAACATTTATTTATTGAATATTGGCTTTGATGAACTGAAAAGCAAATACGAAACATTTGTAAAAGAAAATTTTAACGCTTAAAAATATGAAAACAAGCAATAAACTATTAATTAGCCTGGCGGTGCTATTAATTGTTATACCGATTTTAGTGGTAGGCATAAATATCAAGGTAAATTATAAAGAAAAAGGTCCTGAAGACACCTATTTAGGAACACAAAACATCAACAATGAGTCTTTTGAACAAAAATCAAAAGAAAGGGTTAGCATTTCATTGCAATCGCCTTTCAATGCAGTTCAGATTAAAGATGCAAAGGGTTTTAGTGTACAACTTTTTGTAAAAGAAGATAATAAGTATGGCCTTAAGATTCCCGAAAAGTTTAAAAATGATTTAAAGTATGAGGTAGATGCAAACGGCGTACTTCAACTATCGATTAAAAATTTTAGTGAGGATAATGGCATTGAAAAAATTGTTATCGTTATTTATTGTCCAAAAATTAACAAAGCTTCAGTTGCTAACGCAGATCTCCTGGAATTTAGTGCCCATTCAGATTCCTTACTGTTGGATATTGATAATGGAGGAAGTTTATTCTTATCGGGAGACATTACAACCAACGATGAGAAAGGAAAAATAACAAGTGTTATCAACCCAACCAAAATCGGAAAACTTTACCTCAATCTAAACAAAACTAAGTTTAGTGGTTTTACCAACGCTTTTAAAGATTTATATATTACGGCAAATAAATCAGAAATTGAAATCGGAAACACGGATGACAATAGCAAAAAACCTTTCCCTTTTGATAATCTGAGTATCAAAACAACAGATACATCGAGTGTAAAACTGCAAAACGTTAAAGTGAAAACCTTTGCAGGTGATTTTTCAGATGCAACAACATTACAGATCCCTACACCTTTGCTTAAGCAGCTATTTAAGAAATAATTTTAATGAGGCTGTACCATAAGGTTAAATTCAAGCCCCGTCACGTTGAGCTTGTCGAAACGCTTTATCAAAAGCACTTAAACAGTTCCTTCGACAAGCTCAGGATGACAACTCTATATTTATGATACACTCATTTTTTACGATTTAATGTATTTACAAATACCTTTTATTCCTCTTATGTAAAAAGGGCATGATTTTTAAGCTAACTAATTGGCAAAAGTTTAACTTGGGCCAATTAGCTTTTTAGTTTTTACATCATTACCCATTATGAAGAGATATTTTCTTTTATTTGCCCTCAGCCTGTTCGTTTTTAGCCATGTACGTGCACAAAAAATAGATACCCTATCTATCACCCTTGATAACGTTAAATACCCATATCCAGTTAAATATTTCCCTATCAATACCGAAGGGCAAGATATTAAAATGGCCTATATGGATGTTGCACCAACCGCAGCAGCCAATGGAAAAACAGCCATCTTATTCCATGGAAAAAATTTTGGAGGTTATTACTGGGGCAATGTAATTAAAGCATTAACCAACATCGGTTACCGGGTTATTGTACCTGATCAAATTGGTTTTGGCAAATCATCTAAGGCATTTATCCATTACAGTTTCCACCAAATGGCTACCTGGAATAAAAGGCTTCTAGATACCTTGGGCGTTCAAAAAACCGTAGTTTTAGGTCATAGTATGGGTGGTATGCTGGCTACACGCTTTGCTTTGATGTACCCGGAAACAACTGAAAAACTCTTGCTCGAAAATCCAATCGGGCTAGAAGATTATAAAACTTTCATTCCTTACATCACCACTGCACAACAGTACCAAACGGAACTTAAAACCACGCCTGAAAGCGTACGAAGGTATTACCAAGGCTCTTATTTTACGTATTGGAAACCCGAATACGAATACCTGGTGAGCATTGCGGGAGGGGTAACCAATAGTTCCGACTACCCGCGCTGGGCTAAAGTTGCTGCACTAACTTACACCATGATTTATGAACAACCTGTGGTCTACGAATTTCAGAATTTAAAGGTTCCTACCGTTTTGTTCATTGGTAAGGAAGATAAAACCATCGTCGGCAAAGGCCTGCTTACGCCAGATCAACAGGCTTTACACGGGCAATATAAACTTTTAGGGAAGCAGACTGCAGCCAAAATTATCGGCGCTAAAATTATCGAATTTGATGCCTGCGGACATATTCCGCATATCGAAATTCCGACGGAATTTCTGGTGGCTTTGACAGGTAGTTTGTAGTTTTCTATAAGACCTCGCAGGTTTTTGAAACCTGCGAGGTCTAAATGAGTTAATTAACCTCTTTCCCTACAATTTTATTAATACCCTGCATTTCGAAATCGATGTCCTGCCCCATCGATTTCATTTTACCATACAGCTCAACACGGAGGTGGCTGTTAAGTACAATTCCCGTTTTCATATCAAGTGAAGTTTCTCCGGAGTTGGTTCCTTGTAAATCAGTTTCCATTTTGTTGCCCATCACTTCAAAATTTCCTTTTGAAACCAATGTGCCTTTTACGCCTAGTATAGCAATGCCGTCTTTTACCTCCTTCAATGTGTATTGTGTAATTGTTTCAATGGGCATACTCATCTGCATTTTGGTATCAACCGTCCAGCTGTCGCCTATTTTAACGGGTTTATCAGGGTAAATTTTAAATGACGATTCCATGGTCTGTTTCACCACCTCGTTGCTAAATTGTTTACTTAAAGCATTTTTAATCTGTTTAACCTGACTGGTATCCTTAGTCATCCTTGCCGCCATATTATCGAGCATTTTATCGATACCAGCAACTGTTTTAATCCCACCATTTGGGGTTACGGTCATATAAAAAGACGCCCCTTTTAAGCCGCTAAAAGGATTCTTTTTGGTACTATCCTGATCATCTGAATTGAGGGTCATGGTGTTGCCCATCGCTACAGATTTCATGAAAATTCTGTTGTATATTACTTTCACATCCTTTTCGCCGCTATGACCTTCGGTAATATCAAAAGTATAATCTGTTCCAATGCTTTGGGTTAAATGCACATCGCGGCCAGCAATTTTCTGGTTAATGATCTGTTCGGAAGTAAGTGTGAAATCGTACTTATAACCCGTTGGGTAATTTTGTCTTAACACATAGGTTTTCTGTGCAAAAGCAGTTATAGAGACCAGGCTCCAGATGATTGTTGCAAATATTTTTATTTGATAATTGACCATTTTAACCTGCAGGCTGTTGCGCAAAAATGCGGCTTAACTGAGAATATAATTCCGGATGTTTTTCCCTTAACTGTTCAGGTTTTTCAAAGAAATATTCAGAAACCACAGCAAAAAATTCAGCCTGATTGGTAATGGCATAAGGGTTAATATCCGATTTATTGTCTTCAATTTTTTCCATTTCCTCATGCATCATCTTAATCCAGGGCAAAGTATATTCATGTGCAATTAAATTCTCTGGAACACCATCTGTTGCGCCGTCAGATTTATCCAAAAGGTGCACAAATTCGTGTATAGCCGTATTTTCTTTCCCTGCACTTTTAGAAAAACCATGTCGCAAGGCCGAGCGTGATAAAATCATCTGTCCATTCATATAACCCGTTCCTACCATACCCATAATATTCCTTTCGCCACCTTCAAACTGAAAATCTTTATTAAAAGTATCCGGATACAATAAAACGCTAGTTAAGTTTTTGTATTGCCAATCGTCAAAACCAAAAATGGGGATAACTGCGCTCGAGGCAATCAGCAACTCGTCTAATGTTGTCATTTCTAAACCCACCGCTTCTATCTTAACCGTGCTGAAAAACGCGGCCACTTTCTGCTCAAACCTCAGCTTATCCGTCGAATCGAGATTATGGTAATACCCTACATAATCATCCAGTATCTTTTGGTCTACATCCGTTAAAGGCTCAACAGTAGCCTTCTTTTTTTTAAGGATGAGATAAAGGGCAATTAGAAAAATAGGAATTAAGTAGGCAAGTGGAAGCGAGTTCATAATAAGGATTGTACGGATTTAAAGGATTGCACAGATTTAGGGTGATTATAAGAATTTAACAGATGGAGAGATAAGGGTTAGCTTTCGATAATTTCTAATTGGGTCAAAACATCCTCGCGTGTAACCGGATAAGGTTGATTGTTGTTTATTGCTTGATAAACAGCTTCGAAAAGCGGTAAATAACTTCCTACTTCTGATGGAATTGTCTCCTCGGTTTTATGGCCTTCAGCATCAATGGTTGTTAATAAACCATCTTTACTTGCGGGCTCAACGCCGTACCCCGGATCGGTTAATTTCATACCCGCCAGCAACTGTTCTTCCTGAATATCCGTTCTTTGTTTAATAAAACTTCCATTTACGCCATGTAAAACAAATCCTGCCTGTGGGTTTACCACCAACATGCTCGAAGTAACAAAAACATACAAACTATTAGGGTAACTCAGTTGGATCGAGAAATAATCGTCGACCAAAGTACCTACCCTATTCTTACCCAGAATTTTATGGTAACTCAATGGTTTGCCAAACAAGCAGATTACCTGGTCTAACAAGTGCGGGCCTAAATCGTATAAAAGTCCGCTGGCCTCTACCGGGTTTTCTTTAAATGCCTTCGGCCCAATTACATTTCGGTAGCGATCGTAACGCAGGTGCATTTCGTTCAATTTCCCCAGTTTACCGCTTTCAATTACCTTTTTAACCGAGGTAAAATCACTGTCCCAACGGCGGTTCTGGTAGAAAAAGATTTGTTTTCCTACACTATCGGCAAGCTCAAAAAGCTCCTTTGCCTGCGCAGCTGTTGCCGTAAATGGTTTTTCAACCAGAATATGCTTATGCCTGGTTAATGCCGCTTTCGAATGCTCATAATGAAGATTATTGGGTGTATTAATAACAACCAATTCTATTTCTGCATCATTTAAAAGCTCATCAACGCTATTATAACTTGTAATATTGGGATAATCGTTAACTGCAATTTTATGGCTGCGTTCTACTATAGCCTTTAAATTAAACCCACTATGTGCCTGTAAAAAAGGAGCATGGAAAACCTTCCCCGACATGCCATAAGCTAATAAACCGGCATTAATTGTTTTATTGATATTCGTATCCATAGGTTATAAATGTAGCTAAAAATACAATTACGATTCAAGCTTTATGTTAAAACAGCAAAGCTTTTACTTATGCCTTACACCTTTTTACATTATCTTTGCAAGATATGAAGCCGTCGGAGATTAATGCCAAGTGGAAAGTTTTACAGGAAAAGATTTCAAAGGAATTTGATTCGGATTTTCCTGATTTAAAAGTAATGCTTTTTCTAATTGGTGTTCAGGAATTGGGCAAAGGGCCAAAGAAATACAGCAAACGCCAAAAAGAGGAACTGATGCACATTGCTACCTGCCGTTTATTGAGCGAAATGGGCTTTTATGAGCTTGAGGGCTTAGATCAGGATGGCTGGCCACACTGGAAATTAATTAAAGCAATACCTCCCTACACCATGCTCGAGCAGGAAATGCTGATGAAATCGCTTGTGGTAAGTTATTTCGAAGATATTTATTCTTAGTAAGCAGTTTTTAGCCACTTTTGCCTAACACGATTGTCATACTGAACTCGTTTCAGCATCCTTCCTGCTAGATAGACCCTGAAATAAATTACCTTCGGTGAGCTCGCTTAATCCTCGGTTTACTGCGTAGCTTTTCGCTGCGCTACAGGTCATGGTGAAGAACAGGGAAAGATATAAGATTCTTTCTTTTTGGAAAGCAAGGCCATTTGCTTTTTTTAATGTCAGCCGGGCTTTTCGCTATATCTCCCAATCCGATGAAGAATCGGGATCGGGAGGATGCCGCTTCAATCCCGTTTAGATCATTCAGTTTGTGCAAGTATTTGGGACTGCAGGGCGGTTAGAAAACTTCGTAAGTTTGGCGTGGCCAGCACAAAACCCAAGTTAACTAAACCTGATAGAAACGGAAAGTCCGTAACGAAGTGGAGGCTTGAAGTGGCTAGCAGGGCTTTCTGAACCGATGTGCACAGGAACCTGCTTTTCAAAAAACAGACTAGTTTATTATCTAGTGTCAGATGGTAACATCTGACACCACAACTAACTCTGCAAGAAAACTTACGAAGTCTATCAGACTCGCAGCCCAAGCCGACTTCGTAAGTTTCATGCGGCAACAAAAAAAACCCGGTGGAGTACACCGGGGCTGCATTTATAATGACCTCATAGGTAGAGGGAAATTGCGATATTATCCTTGTTTCTGTGCTGTCGCTTTTAATGCATCGTTAGCAACGATTACAATCTCTACACGACGGTTAGCTGCACGGCCTGCATCAGTTTCGTTATCTGCAATTGGCTCAGCAAAACCTTTACCAATGGTAACTAACCTTGATGATGGAACACCTTGAGATACCGCATAAGCTTTAACCGCTGCTGCTCTTCTTTCCGATAGGCCCATATTATATTGTTCTGTACCACGGCTATCGGTATGACCGATAATTTTGATATCAGTATCAGGATATTGATTTAATGAAGAAGCTAAACTCTGGATGTTTGTTTTAGCCGCATCTTTCAAAGCCGTTTTATCGAAATCGAATAAAATACCACTGTCGAATTTTACAATAATTCCTTCACCTTCACGAATAACTTCTGCGTTAGGAATAGCTTTCTGAATTTCAGCTGCCTGTCTGTCCATTCTACGGCCGATAAAAGCTCCCGCTGTACCGCCAATAGCACCACCAATTAGTGCACCTACTGCTGTATTACCGGCTTTTTTACCGATCAATGCACCAATAACACCACCAGCTGCAGCACCAATACCAGCTCCTTTTTGTGTTTTAGTTAAACTATCACAACTTTGGAATGCCATCGAACCTACTGCTAACCCTATACTTAATGTCGCTATTCTTACTTTTGAAATACTCATAATAATCTAGATTTATAATTTCTACTCCTTATATTCAAACACAATGCCAAAAAATTACCGAACTGTATTTTCTGTCTGTTTTGACCAAATTTTACCCTAAATAAAAATTATACGCACAAAAAAAGAGTTCCCGAATAACGGAGACTCTTCGATAATGTATCATTCTTAGTACAAAAACTAGGCAGAGAAATAACTCTCCAACTCTTTCAATGTATTTTCGTCTGTTTTAAAATCTTTAATTACCTGCCCTTTTTCAACCAAAATGATCCGGTTACAAACGTCGGTAACGTGGTTTAAATCATGACTGGAAATAAAGGTAGTCATGTTGCCTGTTTGCTCTTTCAACAATTTCTTTAAACGGATCTGCGTGGTTGGATCGAGGTTGGCAAAAGGCTCATCTAAAATTAAAATTTCTGGCTTCTGCATCAGGGCAGCCGCAATTCCTACTTTATTCTGATTTCCTTTACTAAAATCGCGGATGTATTTTCCACTGTTTAATATTTCTCCATTAAAGAACTCACCGTATTGACTTAGATAGGCAGAAACATCTGCTACACTTAAGTTATTCAAACTGCCAATAAAAATAAAATACTCCTCAGGGGTTAAATAATCAATCAGAAAACCTTCATCCAAAAATGATGCAGTATAATTCTTCCAGTTATCGTTGTGCATTACATTTTCGCCTTTTGATAAAACCTCTCCATTAGTTGGACGGATTAAATCTAAAAGCATCCGGAAGAAAGTGGTTTTACCAGCGCCGTTATTTCCAACCAAGCCAACGGTTTCGCCAGCGGCAATCTGCAGATCTTCGATGTTTACAACGGTTTTATCGCCATAAACTTTTTGTAAATTCTTAACTTCTAAAATCATAATTATTCTCTAAAGCCTTCGGCTATTTTATAACGTTGTAATTCTAATCTTTTTGCAATATAATTAACCCAAAAGCCCCTCAGCAATAACATAGCCAGGCCAAAAACAGATACAGCAACCAATCCCCAATAAGGTTTATCGAGTTTGCCAAAAGGCAAATAAATTAAAATGGGGGTAAGTGCATAAGGGAACATTAATAGCCATTGCGTAGCCCCCGTACCCTGATAGTTAAAGCTTGCCGCTTTGGTAATATCTAATCTTTTATAGTTTAACGTAGCAAGGTAAAGTACTACTACAGTTCCGAAACCAATATTGTATAAATAGGCCGCCAAGTGTAAGAGTAATAACTTCGGACTTAAAAACCCATAAAAACTCGCCAATAAGGTAATAATGGTACAGCCAATGGTAAATAGTAAAAATTTAGCCCTGATGTAATCTTTAAAATTGATTTTATTGGCTAATATCCCGTCAAAATGGGCACTTTGCCATGCAAACATAAACTGGCCATAAATAATAATAGAAACACCAGTCATAAAAATTGCACCGAACATCATTTGTCCGAAAGCATCGCGATCTATTGCTTTTTCTTTATAAAAAATAAAGCCGTAGAACAGGAAGAAGAAACCAAGAATAACCGAAGAACGAGGGCGTTTGTGGCGAAGGATTAATTTCAGCTCTAAAGCTGCCAGTTCGCCAACTTTACCAAAGCGGTTAAGGAAAGCATAATCGGTACTGCCTTTTTTCTCTTGCTTTGTACTTAATTCTTCTACATATAAATTTTTACGCAAGAAATTAGAATTGAAGTAAAAAATACCAATGGCAGCAATTGTAAATACAAAACCATATAACGGCTGTGCAGCGATGGCCCTGAACTGCACCAAGGCTCGGAGCAATTTTGATGAAACAGAACGGAAGAAAAATAAAAAATGGCCAAAGGTTAAATGCTGAGAACAGTGCTTTAACATTTAAAAATTTAATGATCTTACTCTTCTGGATTTTGAGATGCAGGTAAGGAATGATACTTAATGTTGGCAACTCCTGAAACTGCATGCGCATGATAAAATCGAATGCAAAATAATAGAGGATAATGCCGTTAAAGCTTGTTAGAATGTTTTGATCTGGAAAAATTTTCGGAAGAAAAATACTCATTCCAAAGCCTACTCCAACGGCTACAGCAAAGAAATAGAGCATAAAAAAGCCCAAAACAATCTGGCCAGCAATACTACTGCCCCTGTTTCGCGAACGCCAGAAAGATTTTCTTTGATGGCTTAAAAAAGTACTCAGCATATTTAGTTTAGGTGTTTGATTTTAGTCAATATATCTATTAGTATGCATTCAGCAAAAAATGTTACACTAATATTTGTATTTGTCTTTCCAGTTTTGCTTAAGTTTTTCACGCAACTTCTCTTCTGCAGGGTTTTTTCCCGGATCGTAGAGTTTAGTGCCACTTAATTCTTCTGGAAAATATTCTTGTGGTGAAAAATTGCCTTCATATCCATGCGAATATTGGTAATCTTTTCCATAACCGATATTTTTCATCAGTTTGGTCGGTGCATTACGGATATGCAAAGGCACAGGCAAATTTCCAGTCTGCTTAACCAAAGCCTGTGCTTTATTAATGGCCTCATAAGATGCATTGCTTTTAGGCGAACTGGCCAGATAGGTTACACACTGCGATAAAATAATCCGCGCCTCCGGATAACCGATTACATTTACCGCAGTAAAACAGTTATTGGCTAAAAGCAGGGCATTAGGATTGGCATTGCCAATATCTTCTGAAGACAAGATCAGTAATCTACGGGCAATGAACAACGGATCTTCACCTCCTTCTATCATCCGGGCCAGCCAATAAACGGCGGCATTGGGATCGCTGCCACGGATGGATTTGATAAAGGCCGAAATGATATCGTAGTGTTGCTCTCCGGCTTTATCGTATAACGCAAGGTTCTGCTGTGCATGCGCCAGCACATTTTCGTTGGTAAGTACAATTTTATTTCCACCGATGCCATTAATGGCAATTTCGAGCACGTTTAACAATTTCCGCGCATCACCACCCGATAAACGGATCAATGCTTCGTGCTCTTTTATAGCAATATTCTTCTCTGAAAGAATGCTATCTTTTTTAATGGCTGTTTCCAATAAACCCGCTAACTCCGTTTCAGTTAACGATTTTAAAATGTAGACCTGACAGCGGGAAAGTAAAGCGGAGATCACCTCGAAAGATGGATTTTCGGTTGTGGCACCAATTAAGGTAACCAAACCTCTTTCTACTGCTCCCAACAAACTATCCTGCTGCGATTTGCTAAAACGGTGAATCTCATCGATAAACAGAATGGGTAGGCCTAAAAAACTATCCTTCAGCTGTGCGGCCCTGTCGATCACCTCCCGAATATCTTTCACGCCACTGTTAATGGCGCTTAAGTTAAAAAAAGGACGATCTAATGCCTGCGAAATAATATAGGCTAAAGTTGTTTTACCCACACCCGGAGGTCCCCAAAAAATCATGGAGGGAAGCTGACTGCTTTCGATCGCTTTGCGCAATACTGCACCTTCTCCAACTAAATGCTGTTGACCAACATATTCATCGAGATTTTGAGGGCGCATACGTTCGGCTAAAGGAGGCAGGTTTTGCATAATGGTAAATATATAAAAATTGAGTATTTTGTTTGTCGATAATTTACTAACCAAATATTGAAAGCATAACGCTTAGCTAAAACAAAAGGACGGATGCTTTAGTTCTAACTTATTACTATGGACATTAAAAACTTAGATCACCTTGTACTAACGGTTGCCAATTTAGAAAGCACCTGCAAGTTTTACAGCCTTGCCCTGGGAATGGAAATTATTGAATTTGGCGAAAACAGAAAGGCTTTGAAATTTGGGAATCAGAAAATTAACCTGCACCAATATGGAGGTGAGTTTGAACCAAAAGCTTTCAAACCCATGCCCGGAACAGCCGATCTATGTTTTATTACCGATTTCCCCTTACGCGAAGTGATGCAGGAACTTAAAGAAAAATGCATCGAAATTGAGGAAGGGCCTGTAGAACGCACTGGCGCCAATGGGAAAATCATCTCTATTTACCTCCGCGACCCGGATATGAATTTAATTGAGGTGAGTAATTATTTGTAAACTCCTCGCAAAGACTTTTTGCCACGGAAGCACAGATTGACACGGAGATTGTAACGCTTTCATCGTCCTCGTTTGCAACGAGGATGGAGGAGAAAGGCGATTTTATCGCCATTTAGTTTGTTTATCTGCATTACAAATGCAGATCTCGATAATCCTCGTTACAAACGAGGACTACTTAAGTTGTTTAAAGAAAGGTCTTCGACAGGCTCAGACTGACACATCAACATTTCATTACAAAAAAGGGATGTTTTGATTGCATTAAGATTCCCAATCAAGTTGGGAATGACGCCCCATATTGTATTAAGCTCCAAGAAATTAGTCCTCAATTTTAGAATGGTGTTTGGTATCTTTCATGGTGGTATATAAAATCAGTGAGATTAAAATACATCCGGTTACATACCAATAGAAGTAATTTTCATGGCCGATATTTTTAAACCAAAGCGCAAAATATTCTGCCGTTCCGCCAAAAATGGCAACAGTTAAAGCATAAGGTAAACCTACGCCCAAAGCCCTGATTTCAGCGGGAAACAGTTCTGCCTTAACTACGGCATTAATGCTAGTGTAACCGCTTACAATAATCAAAGCGCCAATCATCAGCAAGAATATGATAGTAGTATTGGTTTCTCCCGCCAAACCGGTTAAAATTGGATAAGTACATAAAGTACCCAGCACACCAAAACCAATTAATAAAGGTTTACGCCCAATTTTATCGGATAACAGGCCAAACAGCGGCTGCATAATGGCAAAAACCAACAGAGAAATGAATGATAATGTTGTAGAGGTTTCTTTACTCAGGTGAACCGTATTCACCAAAAATTTCTGCATATAAGTGCTAAATGTATAAAAGGCAATCGTTCCGCCCAAAGTTAAGCCTACTACGGTAAAAACTTCCTTTGGATATTTCATCAGTACCGTAATGCCACCTTTTTTGTCTCCCGAGTTTTTGCTTTTAAAAGCCGAGGTTTCGTCGATATGTCTCCGCAGGTACAGCGCGATGAAAG
>NZ_JBFTRT010000069.1:0-17199 GCF_056399685.1 Pedobacter sp. 01N416 | reverse complement strand
CATCTGCACCTTTCATCCTCCCACTCGCAGCCGAGCGCCAATTCCTTAAAGTTTCAAATTTGATTATCTTTAGAATTATTTTCTTACAAACAGGATCCTAACCAGATACAACCGGTGCCAGGCACTGCCCTTATTAAAATGATAAATATGAGCGCAAGACTTCACTTCCTTCATAGGATACTTATACTGGTCATCCTAACGGCTATTCTTTGTGGCTGTAGCGACAAGAAAAAGGAAGCAAAATATGTTATAGGATTTTCACAATGCGTTGGCTCAGATCTGTGGAGGAGAACCATGCTGGAAGAGATGAAAATGGAGCTTTCGCTGCATCCGGGTGCCACATTGGTATATAGAGATGCAAACAACAGCAATAGAAAACAAATCGCACAGGTAGGGGAACTATTAAAAATGAATATTGACCTGTTGATTATATCCCCTAACGAGGCCCGGCCACTCACTCCAATTGTTGAACAAGCTTATAATAGTGGCATTCCTGTGGTTATTATCGATAGGAAAACATCATCTTCCGCTTATACCGCTTATGTCGGTGCAGACAACTATCAGATTGGCAAGATGGCCGGGCAATATGTATCCGGTCTGCTTAAAGGGAAAGGAAATATTCTGGAAATCATGGGACTTCCCGGCTCCTCTCCCACAATAGAGCGCCAGAGAGGATTTGCCGAAGGGCTCCAAAAATCCGCTGATATTCGAATTTCGAATCAGATCTATGGCGATTGGTTAAAATCGCACGCTATTGATGAACTGCTGAAAATGAAGGAGACATTGCGTACCACAGACCTAATTTTTGCTCACAATGACCAGATGGCTTCTGCAGCCAGGGAAGCGTTAGATAAACTCGGAATAAAAAGGAAGGTGGCCATTATAGGTATAGATGCGCTACCTGGACAAGGGGGTGGCCTCCAGATGATTGATGGCAAAGTGATAGATGCCAGCATGCTTTATCCAACGGGAGGCAAAGAGGCAATTTCCACAGCATTCCGTATCCTTGGAAAAGAATCCATCCTCAAAGAAAATATCCTTCAGTCTGTGGTCATAGATTCATCGAATGTTCAGCTCATGAAACTGCAGTGGAACAAATTTAGCAGCCAGCAGAGAGATATTGAGCGGCAACAATCACTCCTGGCTGAACAACGTTCTTTGTTTGACAATCAACAGCTTACATTAAACATCACTGTGGTTACCCTGGTGCTCTCTGTGGTTTTTGGGGGACTTGCTTTTTTCTCCCTACTGGAAAACAGGAAGATCAACAAAAACCTGGAGGCGAATAACCTGGAAATCCTTAACCAGCGTAATAAGCTTATTGAGATGTCTGAAAAGGCTAAAGAAGCGACAGAGGCCAAACTGAACTTCTTCACCAATATATCTCATGAATTCCGCACCCCCCTTACCCTGATACTCTCTCCCCTGGAAGATCTGCTTAATAATGAAAAAATTAATACCCTTGCAGGAAAAAACCTAAAACTGATCAATAAAAATGTTTTTCGCCTGCTGCGCCTGATCAACCAGCTCATTGAGTACAGGAAGATTGAGTATGGTAAGATGCGCATAAGATCGACATCTAACAATATTATAGATTTCATTGCAGACATCATTGAGACCTTTCAGCTCGCTGCAAAAAAACAGAACATAGACCTCAGACTTTTCACTAAAGAATCGGATATAACAGTATGGTTTGACGTGAACATGTTCGATAAGGTAATCTTCAACCTGATATCTAACGCATTAAAATTTACTCCAGCCAATGGAACGGTTCACGTTACAGTGAGTAAAGACGATGCTCATATCTCTATCAAAGTGGAAGACAATGGACCTGGAATGGATCGGGAAGAAATCCTCCATATATTTGAACATTTTTATCAGGCAGACTCGAACGCAAGAAAAGGATCTGGATTGGGCCTTTCCCTTTCGAAGGAACTGATGAATCTTTTACATGGAGACCTAACCGTAGAAAGCCGGAAATGGCAGGGTACTATATTTACCGTCACCCTCCCCCTTGGGTCATCACACCTTCGGGAAGAAGAGAAGTACACCCAACAGGCGGAAAGAGAAGAACTTTATGAAAATGCGAAAATCTATACGAGCGAACTAGAGCATCTCAATAGAGAAAAGAATCATGATTTGTTGCGTGAATTAAAAGAACGGTCGGTATTGATAATCGAAGACAATGCAGACCTTCTGCATTATCTGGCTGAGAAACTTGATGAGGAATACGAGGTATTTATTGCAAATACTGGAGAGAGCGGGATCACTTCTGCCTACGAGCAAGTCCCAGATCTGATTATCTGCGATGTGGTACTTCCAGATCTTTCAGGGAAGAAAATTACAGAGAAGCTCAAATCCGACATTCGTACATCTCATATCCCCATCATCCTGCTCACCGCACAGGGCAGTGTAGAACAGCAGATCAATGGTTTCGAGAGTATGGCAGATGCCTATATCGTAAAACCTTTCAATTATGAATATTTACTGGCTACTGTGCGGAACCTGATGAAAAACAGACTCCTGCTAAAGTCTCATTACACAAGCGACATCAGCTCTGGAAACAGGCAACCTATTTCAAAAAGCCTGGATAAAAAATTTGTAAATGATTTTTCCGGTCTCGTGGAGCAGAACTTAAGCAATGAAAACTTCAGTGTAGAGGAGATCAGTAAAGCCCTGGGAGTTTCAAGGGTACAGTTATACAGAAAAGTAAAGGCCTTGCTCGATTGCAGTGTAACAGATTACATCATAAACAGAAGACTAAAAAAGGCAAAATTTCTATTGATCAATGAAAGGTATACAATCGCAGAAATCACCTATATGGTCGGATTCTCTTCACCAAATTACTTTTCGACGGTATTCAAATCGAAATATGGCATGAGACCAAGTGAGTTTAAGAGAAACCAATCCCCAACCCAATAGCTAAATTTGAAAATGTGTTGCATTTCACTTACAGACTTAGAGCCTGTTTAAATTTTATTATAAATTATTAGTATGCCAGTCTGTCCAAAGGACTCCTGTGGAGAGCGTAGTCGAAGACCCGTTTTTCGATACATTAAAAGCAATCGACTCCGCTACCATTGACAGACCTCCATAGAAAGGTCGTCATTGCGAGGCACGAAGCAATCTTAATGCGCACACTAGTAGCGATCGTTGTAAGATTGCTTCGTCGGCTGAAAAAGCCTTCTCGCAATGACGATTCCTCGCAGCTTACAATACGCTAAAAATCCTTATATCATTTATATTGATTTTTATACAATAAATTACCCCCCAGTGTGACAAAAACGTTAGATAAGTAAAATAATTGTATCAAACTTAAACAAGCTCTTAAACTATTTTAACTATAACCGTTAGTTCCAGATCGAAAATAGATGGAGAATACTGCCTTTATTTTACCGTCCAATAAGGCGAATCTGTTCTGGCGGTTGAAAGATAATCTTCRATTTTCTTTACAATATCAGGATGGGCAGCAGCCACGTCATTGGTTTCGCCAATATCCGTATTAATGTCGTAAAGTTCGAGTTTATGATGTCTTTTCACCCCTTTCCACCGACCATAACGCACGCCCTGCTCAAAGCCCAATTCAAAAAACTCCCAGTATAGAAAGCGGTCAGTTTTAACCTTGCTGCCCTTAATAACCGGGTATATACTAGTGCCGTCTGTACGGAATCCAGTTGTTTTACCGGCAATCTCTCCAAAAGTTGGCATGATATCAGGGAAATACCCTGGTACATCACTTGTTTTCGGCGCATTTTTAATAAAGGGCGCCCATGCGATAAACGGAATCCTGATCCCTCCATCGTACATATCCCTTTTGTACCCTTTAAGTTTACCGTTCGAATCAAAGAATTCGGATACCGCTTTCAGCTGACTGGTCGGCTCCGACCTTGGGCCGTTATCTGATGCAAAAAATACAATTGTATTCTCAGACAAGCCACTTTTAATCAGGTAATCTTTTATTTTACCTACCGACTGGTCTAAATAATATACCATAGCCGCATAGGTCTTCATATCTTCAGGCCAGTTTTTATTCTTATAGATGGCCTGGTCTGGCACATCCAGCGGTGAATGCGGATTATTAAAGTTCAACATTAAAAAGAAAGGCTTTTTATTATCTTTTTGGGTTTCCAGATAAGCCAGTGCTTCATCTGTACAGATATTGGTTTCGTAATAGCCTTTTCTTGCATTGGTATTTGCTTCTACCTTCAGGAGCTTACCATTCACATAACGGTGATCAGGCCAATAAGTGCTTGCGTAGGTTGAGGGAATATTGATCAGCCATCCCGAAAATTTATCGAAGCCCCTTTGTAAAGGTGTAGCGAGCGAATCATATCCATCCACATGCCATTTTCCCACCAGCGAAGTATTATAACCGGCATCCTGCATCAGGTTTCCTATAGTATAATCATCCTTGGTAAGATTGGCCCGGTACACCACATTTTTTCCTTTTTTCCCCGCGAGCCCTCCTTGTTCGGTTGCATTGCCCCTAATTGTAGCATGCCCGGTATTGAGACCTGTGAGAATAGATCCCCGTGAGGGTGAACAGACCGGAGCACCGGCATAAAAATCGGTAAACCGTGTTCCTTCATTGGCCAGCTTATCTATGTTGGGCGTGAGGATCTGTTTTTGGCCGTAAACACCAACATCTCCATAACCCAGATCATCGGCCAAAATAAAAACAATGTTGGGCTTTTGCCCAGCCTTTCGCTGGGCAAATATTGCACCACTATACAGCAACGAAAAACCTATGATGATTAAACTTCTTTTGATCATTTTATTGAATTGAGGTCTTATTCTTCCCATAATATACTAGTTATAGCCCGGATTTTGAGTATAAAGGCCAGGTGCAGTCTGAATTTCTGCCGCAGGCACCGGATAAATGACATAGTTCGTCACAATTTCATTAATTTTCGTGATCGCATCGGCTACTCTCCAGGCATTCATCTGCGAGACGGCCAGACCTTCGCGCACAAGGTCGTTCCAGCGGAGCCCTTCGCCTAAAAACTCCCTTTGCCGCTCCTGCATCAGGGTCTGAATATTTACATTCGATAATGCACCTACGCCAGCCCTGGCCCGCACCCTGTTCACAGCCGCGTCTACATCACTTTGAGTGCCCGCCGCACCATGAAGGATGCATTCGGCTTTCATGAGCAATATATCGGTATAACGTAGTACGATAAAATTAATCGGCCAGTCTTTGCCCGACAGGCCCTTTTTGGCCACATCGATGTATTTTTTGATAAAAGGACCAGTGGTATAGGTAGTTGCTACATTGAAAGGATACCGAAGATCTGTTCCGCTAACCGTGTTAGTGGTATATGAATTGACCAAACTTTTTGATACCGGAAAAGTACTGGCTCCATAACCATTTCCAAAACTATTGGAAATACCATTACTGGTCCAATAAGCTACAGGTACCAAATGGGAAGGAAAACCTGCTCCGTTTAAACTCGAAGCAAACTGTACATCAAACACCACTTCACTATTGTTTTCGTTGGTATAGGAAAAGATTGATGCATAATTGGAGGCAAAACTATAGGGACTCCCGGTAAGTACTGCATCGAACAAAGCAGCGGCCTTATCATATTCATTGCTGTTAAGGCCAGGTCCGTTTATACCATATGTTGGGGCCGATTTGGTGAGATAAACCAATCCCAGCAGCCCTTTTGCAGCATAGGAAGTTGGTCTTCCAAGGTCAATCCCTGTAAAAGTTGCGGGTAAGTTGGCCGCTGCATACTGCAGATCAGATTCGATCAGTGCATAAACATCAGCTACCGGACTACGTGGAATGCTTGCTACTTCCACAGCGCTTTTTACCGTCGATATTAATGGCACTTGGCCAAAAGTCCTGACCAGAGAAAAATAATAGAATGCCCTTAAGAAACGGACTTCGGCGGCATACCTTGTTGCATTTGCGACAGTAAGCACACTTCCTTTGGTTTCTAATGCTGCCAGAACGGTATTCGCATTATATATGCCATTGAAATTGGCTTTCCAGGCTGTAGTGATAAATCCTGTTGTGGTAATACTCGGTGTAAAATTATTGATCCCGTCCCAATCACGGTTACCATCAGAAGTCGCATTTAAGTTGTCGCTGCGCATTTCACTGAGCCATAGTGCCTGACTGGGATAGTTGCTCAACTGGGAATACACCCCATTTACAGCCTGAAGAAAGTCGTTATTATTGGTAAAAAAATTCKCTGTAGCCAAACTCGACTCTGGTGTTTGATTTAATTGTTTTTCGCAACTGCCCAACAGCAGTATCGCGGAGAACAGGGTTAAGTATATTTTCGTTTTCATCTTATTCTACTAAAAGCCAATGTTTATTCCAATTGAAGCTGTTTTACTTAATGGTGCGGAACCGTAATCGCCTGATATTGCATAGCTGGCATCGCCACTTACGTTCGTATTCTGCGCCTCTGGATTCGCCCCCCCTTTATATTTATCATGAGAGAAATAGTTTTCCAATGTCACAAATATTCGTGCCGAAGAAATGCCAGGAGTTTTGATCAATCCCTTCAGGTTATAGCCCAAGGTAATGTTCTGCACGCGAAAGAAATCGCTGGAGTAAACCCAATCAGAGGTTACATTTGGATAAGTATAGTTTGCGCCCAGCCTGCCCCTTGGTGCATCCGGATTGGGATCTGCTGCCGTCCAGTGGTCTCTCCATACCCCAAGAACATTTGCGGTTGTACTTCCCGAAAAGTCGATTGCACGGCCCAGATAGGAAAGTATCGAACCTCCATGCTGGCCATATAGCTGTATACCAAGGTCGAAATTCCCATATTTAAAATTGTTTGACCAACCCCAGGTATATTTGGGAGAAGGCTGTCCGCCAACTACCCTATCGGCAGCACTGATTTTTCCATCGCCATTGGTATCAACGTATTTCGCATCGCCAATTTTCTGTCCGGATACTTTTGCCACAGCCGGATTGGCAATATCAGCAGCTGTTAAAATTCCATCGGTTTTAGTGATGTAATAGCTGAAAGCAGGGAGTCCTTCCCTTAGCAGATATGGCGCATTGCTACCGCTATAGGCAGAAGCGATTTCGATATCGGCATGTGTTGGGCCAAGATCGGTTATGGCATTTTTGTTAAAGGCAATATTGGCGCTCATTGTCCAGGTGAAATTGGCTGTTTTAACGTTTACCGTATTCAGTCCAAACTCCAATCCTTTGTTCACCACCGCACCTATATTTTGTAAACTTGTACTGAAACCACTTGCTGATAGTACCGGCAGGTTTAACAACAGATCGGTATTCTTTTTATGATAGGCATCGAAGGTGAAATTGATCCTGTTGGCCAAAAGGCTGAGGTCTAAACCAAGATCGTAGGTGTTGGATGTTTCCCATTTCAGCGCTTTATTGGCAAGGCCCGAAACCACCTGCCCGGTAGCCGTTGTTGGTGTATTGCCGCCAAATACGTAATTCGAATTTATCAGGGTGCTTATGGCATTATAGTCGCCAATGTTGTTGTTGCCCGATTTACCCCAGCTTAACCTTAGTTTTAACTCACTAATGGCTTTAACATCTTTAAGAAAAGACTCTTCTGAAACTTTCCATCCGGCAGATACCGAAGGAAAGGTTCCCCAGCGGTTTTCAGATCCAAATTTAGAAGAGGCATCCCTTCTGATGGTACCAGATAAGAGGTATCTATCCTTAAAAGCATACTGTAATCTGCTGTAATAAGAGAATAAGGTGTTATTAGCTGCGGTTGAAGTTCCTGTAGTGGTTACTCCTGCAGCGTTGGCAATGGCATTACTTAAGGTTTTGATGATATCGTTGGCAAAACCTCCGGCCGTTGCAAGGCTTACCCCTTCGGTATGTACGATGTTATAGGATACTCCTGCAATGGCAGAAATCTTGTGGACACCGGCAATTGTTGTGGTATAGTTAAGGGTATTCTCGTTAAGAAAGTTTTGTTTCTTGGTTACCGCGTAAGAGCCGGTTGAGTAAAGACCAGGATTGGTTAATAAAGCTGATGCTGCACCAACGGTAACCTGATCGGATGTATATTTTGAAGTATTTCGATCAACGTTATCATAATTTACGCTCGACCTTAATGATAGGCCTTTAACTATTTGATAATCTGCATATATCGAAGCCAATAATCTTGAGGTTTTTACCTTGTTCATTGCGGTTTCCAGATAGGCATACGGACTGATTAATCTTGGGCTCGCCCAGGTGTAGGTACTGTTTCCATAAGCGCCAGAATTTAAGCCTGCCGAACTTTCAACTACCGGCACCATCTGCAAGGCATTCATGAGCTGATTGTCCTTACCTTCCCCCGGAGGTGCATTATTAACAGAATAAGATGGCGCAAGGTTGATCCCGAATTTAAGCTTCTTACTGGCATTGGCCTCCACATTGGCCCTTAAACCATAGTTCTTAAAATTGGAATTAATCAACGTTCCGTTTTGGTTAAGAACGTTACCTGAAATAAAGTAAGTCACATTTTCTGCCCCTCCACTTGCTGAAACCTCATAATTTTGATAAGGTGCACTGGTGAAGATTGCATCCTGCCAATCTACATAATCAAGTCCGGGGTGTCCAGGCTGTGCCCATCTCGGATCGGTCATAAAAGAGGTGTTAATGGTACCTGGTGCAAGGCCTAAAATAGCGGCTCTTTCAGCATTGGTTTGGGTAGCAGTTCTTCCTGTACCAGAAGCTACCCATGCATTGTTGGCCAGTTCTGTTGCCTGGGCAACCCACTCATCAGCACTCAGCATATCGATCTTTCTGGCTACCGAACTAATACCTGCATTCGCATTCACACTAATCCTTGGTTTGCCCGCAACACCTTTTTTGGTTGTGATAATTACTACCCCATTTGCGGCACGCGAACCGTAAATGGCTCCCGCAGCGGCATCTTTTAATACCTGAACACTCTCGATATCGTTAGGGTTGAGGTTATCTAGTGGACTGTTCGAAATACCTCCGGAGGCATTCTGACTGGCTACATCCAAAGGAAAGCCATCCAATACATAAAGGGGTTCATTACCTGCCGTGATAGAGCCAGCCCCACGTACCTGGATACTTAAACCAGCTCCTGGCGTGCCACTTTGCTGCCTTACCTGAACGCCGGCCATCTGGCCGATAAGCGCCTGTTCAACTCTTGATATCGGCTTTTCTTCTACTGCTTTTGCGTTAAAAGTGGCTACTGAGCCCAATACATCGCTTTTTCTTTGCGTACCGTATCCTACCACAAGTACTTCTTCAAGCTTACTTTGATCAGGATCAAGTTTTACTGAGAGCGGCTGGCCTTTGTAAACCACTTCCTGTGTTTTATAACCTACATAGGTAAAAACCAACGTAGGCTGATTTAGCTCGGTAACCAGTTGAAATTCGCCATCGGGATTGGTTGATACCACCTGGGCAGTTCCCTTGATCCTAACGCTTACGCCAGGCAGGGGAAGGTTCCTTTCATCGATTACTTTTCCCTTAATTGTAACAGTCTGCGATCGTAGGTCAGAGATATTTGAAATCTCAAAAGAAGCACCGAGAAAATTATATACTGTCAAATTTGCCACAACGGCTACCTTTGGATGAGAGAGGAGGTTAATATTTTGTTCTTCGCCGCTTCTTTTTGCCCTGGCCTGCAGAACAGAGGAAATCAGAAGAATTCCCGTTAGGCAGGGCAATAAAAGTATTTTTGACAAAGATTTACTATGCGAGTCCTTCCTGGACTTTCCGCTTATTTTCATAATTTATATTGTTTTATGCCAATCATGAAACTGCAACAAGCTTTAGGAATATGAAAAATTCCCGTGCAGAATTCATAATTTTGACATGATCATTGAATGAACTGACCGGATGCAACGCCAATTGATCTCCGGCAATGGTCGAAATTTGGGGAGAATGCAAAAACGCATTTTCCCTTATTTATATTCAGTAACTATCTTATTTTTTGTAAGCTCCTTTCTATACCTTTGGGTATTGTGTTTTATAATTGATTTTATTTATCCATTCAATAATTTCCAATCGGTCAGCGACTCCTTTATTTCATTCCCATATCATGTTAAGATTATACAGAGGTCATGACTTTAGCATATCTACTTAGGTTTGATTATTTCCCTTCCATGCGGTCATTTAAAAAAAACAAAAACTAGAGAAGAGACTAAAAACTAGAGAAAACCAGGTTCAACAACGGCAACCAAAGCTATTGTAGGATGTATTAGAGATCGGATTAAGGGGACAAGTAACTGTTTCGAACATCATAATATATTAAATCTATAGTATTAGTAGACAAAATTATATTATCTTAACATAGCCTACAAACATTTAACAAAATTTACGACTTTGATAATTTTTCAACTTCCGGCAACGATGGCATAACAATTTATATGCTTAAAAATTATTCTATTCATAAAACAATCTTTGTTATTCCTTATTAAAATATTTGATGGCAAAGGCTACAAAACCATTTTGATAAAAAGTGCCGATGTGAAAGTACTTGGTCAAACTTCGGGAGAATGGGTGAGCCTTGGCAAATATTCATTTTCGGGCAGTAACCAGCCATATATCGAAATCAAATCGAACGGAACAAAAGCAGTTGCCGATGCTGTGCTATTGGCCCCTTCTCCTTAGGAATTCAGTTCAAAGTAATATTAAGAGGTTGTATCATCATTATATATTTGTCATCCTGAGCTTGTCGAAGGACTTATTTAAATACGCTTTAAGGTGTTTCGACAGGCTCTCCGTAGGAGTCCTTTGGACAACATGACAGCATCTGGGCTGAATTGCCTTTATGATACAACTTCTTAATCCCTATAGAGGCTTATTACGACCAAGAAATCCCATATATAGAACCGGGCATCAAAATAATAAGAATTTAATGTTGGTATAGCGATACCAGCTCTTATGCCCTACCGTGTGTGGACATATATATTAAAGAATAGTTTAGGCATCATGCTAGCTTGCTTAGAAAAAACACAGGTTATACAGAAGAACGCCGTCAATCCCAAGTGGCAGGGAAATCAAGATATTCTTTTAATTTAAAAACTGTTCCCTATATTCAGTAGGTGTAATTCCTACTTCTTTCTTAAAAAGCCTTGAAAAGTACGGTGGGTTTTCAAATCCTAATTGATAGGCTGTTTCCGCAACAGTTTTGTCGGTACTCATCAACAAGTTTTTTGCTTCCATCACCAATGCAATGTGTATATGGTCTAATGCCGTTCTGCCCGTTTCCTGTTTTAATAAATCGCTCAAGTACCTTGCTGACAAGGATAATTCAGATGCCATATATTTTACCGTTGGCAATCCCTCTTCTTTAAGTTTGCCACTATCAAAATATGCTTTTAAATGATTGGTAAATTTCGAAACTGTTGTACCCGAAAGTACTGTCCGATTTAGAAACTGGCGTTTGTAATAACGTTGGGAATATTTTAAAATAGAATCGATATGGGTTAGCATAATGTCTCTGCTATACTCATCTTGGTTATTATAATATTCGGCCCTTATTTTATTGAACAAATCCCAAAGTATATCTTCTTCTCTGGGTGAAATGTGCAATGCCTCATTGGCTTCATAATCAAAATAACCGTATTTCTGAATACTTGAATGTAATGGATGATTGACTAAAAAATCTTCGTGAAAATAAATCATAAAACCTTTCTCGGTGAGTTCTATGTCATTCATCTGCACGATTTGATTGGGTCTTAGGAAAAACATAGAACCGTTTTCATGGTCGTACTTTGTTTTGCCATACATCACATTGCCCGACTTTACCTTCTTCAAAGCTATTTTATAGAAGCCCAGGGTAAACTCAGTTTCTACAAACTGGCACCCCTTTATATCTTCAAACGTTACTAAACCCAACATCGGATTTTCTGRCGGAAGAAAGCCATTCGTAGTATAAAGTTCGGTGATTGTTTTATAGTGCTTCATGATTTATGATGAATTAAAATTTTGATATGTGAAGGTAGACTTTTAATAAAGTAATTATTGTTTTACCCTGTTTCAAACCTCCTTCAGATAAGTCACCACTGGTACAGTTTTCAGTTTTCCATCTAAAAAATTAAAGAAACTTTTGACATAATCCTGCTCCAGATGCCATTCATAAGTTTGTTGCGATGTGTACACTGCAAAAATAACTAATGTGTTCTCACTTTCTTTTTTAGTTGTTAAAATAAATGTCTCGCAACCTTCTTCCAACAATATTTTTTCCCTTGTGGCTCTGGCTTGTGGTAAAACGGGGTTACTGAATTTCGGCTCTTTAGCTTCAATTAATTTGGTGATTTTTGAAACCACAACTTCGGGTGACTGCGCCTCGTCTATACCTTTTTGCGTTGCTGCATCTACTTTTTTTCTGTATGCATCATAGTCGGCAATATTGCCTGTTGATGCAATCGAATTGTGTCCAAGATTAGTTTTGAACCAAACAGGCTCAACCACGCTAACGCTAATATTGAATGGGTTTAATTCAAACCTCAATGATTTAAAGTACCCTTCCACAGCGTGTTTCGAAGCAGAATAATAAGATAAATTTGGTGGGCCAATCAAACCAACTATAGAACTGACGGTAATGATCTGCCCGGATTTTTGCTTTCTGAAAATAGGCAATAAAGCGTTGGTCACTTTTACTGTTCCCCAAAAATTAGTTTCAAATTGTTGCCTTGCAACAGCTATAGGCGTTTCTTCTGCAATACCAGTAACCATAAAGCCTGCATTGTTCACCAAAACATCTAACTGTTTGGTTTCATTTGCAATTTGTTCCGCAAAGGATCGAATTGAACTGTCATCATCAATATCAAGCTTTAGTAGTTTAAAAGGGAATTTCTCTTGGTACTTTTGTGGTTCACGGCTGGTGCCGATAACATTAAAACCTTTCTGATGAAGGTTTTTCGCAAGCATTAGTCCAAATCCTGACGATGCTCCTGTAATTAGAATTGTCTTACTCATTATTATAATCTTTATTTTGTTAAACGATGAAGCAAAGATGAGACAAGGACACTTTAGGTTAGTTATACAGAAGTGGGAAGATGTGATACATTTTTACGGAAGATTGCTTTTTACTGTTGTAGAGGCTTCGAATTGGCCTGCTGAATTACCGCTAATACATTATGTGGCTTCTTAAAAATAAAATGGCGAACCCCGATAGATATATTTGAATTTCTTAATTTTGTTAAATGAAAGAGAAGGTAACAAGAGCAATTTCTAAGTTTAACAATGAGCTGAAACTGCAAGGTTTTAAAGCATTTCAAATAGAAGAAGACACTGCTGACACCCGTACCTATAGCCGAAAGGAGTTCTATAAAATCTGCTTAACGACTGGAAAAAGCAGGATTCACTATTCAGATAAAACTTACGAGCAGGAAGGAACGATTCTCTTTTTTGGAAATCCGCACATCCCTTACTCCTGGGAAACCATTTCTACGGCTTATGTTGGCTATACCATTCTTTTTTCGGAAGAATTCTTTAAAAATTCCGAACGATCTGAAAGCCTGCAACAATCTTCCTTTTTTAAAATCGGCGGAACGCCTGTTTTGAAAATAACCGAAGAGCAAAGAACATTTCTCAACACCATTTTTCAGAAAATGATTACCGAACAAGAAAGTGATTATGTATTTAAAGATGAGTTGATTCGCAATTACATCAGCCTGATTATCCACGAATCACTGAAGATGGAACCTTCGGAAGGTTACGAGAAAAACAAAAATGCCTCCTCGAGATTAACTTCTGTTTTTCTGGAGTTGCTGGAAAGACAATTTCCAATTGAAACTACTGCAAATCCGCTTCAGCTAAGAACTGCACAACAGTATGCACAGCATCTGAATGTACATATCAATTACCTGAATCGTGCAGTAAAAGAAGTAACCGGAAGATCAACAACTACCCATATTACCGATCGAATTCTTACAGAAGCAAAAGCACTTTTGCAACACACCGACTGGAGCATTTCAGAAATCGCCTACGCGCTAGGATTCGACTACCCCACCTACTTCAACAATTTCTTCAAAAAAGTTACCGGAACCAATCCTACTGCATTTCGTTTAGCAGAAGTTTGATTTTCTTAATCATTGGTTTGATAATCGTTACTATCTTGCCTAAAGACAGGGCTAACTTTGTAGCTGATAATCAACTCCAAATACGATGTCAGATTCAAACCCTATTCCTGGTTCTTTGCCATCTCAAAAAGATATTTTTGAGCGGCTATTAGCTGGTGAAACCATACTTCCCACCGATCCGCAAATAGGCAGATTGAGGGAAGAAGCATTCGCAGTGAAAGAATTGCTTATTCAGATGAATAATTCCTCCAATCCTGAAGAAATCTCGAAAATACTGAGCGGAATTCTAAATAAAGAAATTCAGGATGTTACCGTCTTCACGCCGATATACATTAATTATGGCAGGCACATTAACATTGGCAAAAACGTATTCATCAATTTCGACTGCACCTTTCTGGCATTGGGCGGAATAACCATTGAAGATGATGTTTTAATTGGTCCGAAAGTCAGCCTCATTACAGAAAATCATCCATTAAATCCTCAGGAGAGAAACGGACTGATAGGCAAGTCCATTCACATCAAAAAAAACGCGTGGATTGGCGCCAGTGCGACTATTTTACCAGGTGTAACCATTGGAGAAAATGCTGTAATTGCAGCAGGAGCAGTAGTTTCAAAAGATGTTCCTGACAATACAGTTGTGGGTGGAATTCCGGCAAAGTTCATTAAAACTATTCAACCTTAAGATGATTAACGATGAAAATGAAAGCTATAATTCTGGTTCTGATGATTGGTATGCAACTTAACGCCTGTTCCAAGGATGAAAATCCTGTACAAGCGGAAACCCGGGATACGTCATCAAATACAACTAAAATGAAAATTACAATTGGCTCATCAGTTTTTACAGCAGTATTATATGACAACCCAAGTGCAGCTGCATTTAAAGCCAGGCTGCCACTTACCATAAATATGACTGAACTAAATGACAATGAAAAATACTACGATTTTCCCAGCCCGCTGCCTACAAATGCTATAGTTGGAGGTAATATAAAAGTTGGTGACCTAACGCTTTACGAAAACAATGTTTTGGTGCTTTTTTATAAAAATTTCAACAGCTCATACAGTTATACAAAACTTGGATATGTAGACAATCCTACCGGGCTTGCCCAGGCGTTGGGTAGCGGAAATGTGATCGTAAAATTTGAAAATAATTAGCATAAAATGAAAAGTAGCTATAAGCCCACTTTGCTATGGATATCTATCTCACTGACAGCACTATCCTGCAACAATCAAAATAAAGAAAATATGAAAAATGATAAAAGCGCACTAACCGAAATTTTTCCTAGGGGAGAAAAAGGCTCGAGCGCAACCTTTACCGGGAGTGCTTATCCTACCAGCTTGGTTGCTTCAGATAGCATTTACAATACATTAGTTGGCAATGTATATTTCGAACCCGGTGCCAGAAGCCATTGGCACAGTCATCCTGCGGGCCAAATCCTCATTATTACCGACGGAGTGGGCTATCATCAAATCGAAGGACAGCCTGTTGAAATCATCAAAAAAGGAAGTGTCGTAAAATGCCCACCAAATGTAAGGCATTGGCACGGAGCGAGTGCTGATGTAGGTTTGCAGCAGCTGTACATCGTTCCAAATACCGAAAAAGGCATTGTAAACTGGAAGGAAGCCGTAACAGATGAGCAATATTCAATTAATAAAAAATAAATCAAAATAAAATGAGAAAAGCATTAGCAATCGCAATACTATTCCTGGCAACAGGACAATTATTTGCACAAAAAGTAAAATCAGATTCAGAAAAAATGAATACATCAAAAGCACATTATACATTCCAACTCAGCGATAAAGTAATCCGTCAAAAAGTAAGCTTCAAAAATCGATATGGCATTACATTAAGCGGAGATTTATACCTTCCAAAAAATACAGGAACCAAAAAATTATCGGCATTGGCAATCGGCGGACCTTTTGGAGCAGTAAAACAACAATCATCAGGATTGTATGCCAATCAAATGGCAGAACGTGGTTTTGCTGTTGTGGCATTTGATCCATCTTACACCGGTGAAAGTGGTGGCGAACCAAGAAATGTAGCTTCACCGGAAATCAACACCGAAGATTTCAGTGCCGCAATTGACTTTCTGGGATTACAGAAAAATGTAGACAGAAACAAAATCGGCATCATTGGGATTTGTGGATTTGGAGGTTTTGCGTTGAATGCAACTGCGATTGACAAACGAGTGAAAGCTGTTGCCACTACAAGTTTGTACGATATGACCAGAGTAATATCGAGGGGATACAATGATGTTGTGACGCTTGAGCAAAGAACCAAAACGCTGGAAAATTTAAGCGAGCAACGTTGGAAGGATGCCGAAGCCGGAAAACCTGCAGATGGTCCGAGAAATTTACCGGAAACATTGAAAGGCGATGAACCACAATTTGTAAAAGAATATTTCGATTATTATAGAACCCCACGTGGTTTTCAGGTCAATTCAGTTAATTCAAACGGGGCCTGGCTGATTACCAATCCAATTTCATTTATGAATATGCCAATTTTAAGTTATGTGAAAGAAATTTCGCCAAGACCAATGCTAATGATTGCTGGAGAAAATGCGCATTCAAGATATTTCAGTGAAGATATTTTCAAAATTGCGAATGAACCGAAAGAATTGATTATTATTCCAAAAGCCGTTCATGTAGATTTGTATGACAAAGTGGATGTAATCCCTTTTGACAAACTGGATAGTTTCTTTAAAACTAATTTAAAGTAATGAATGGCTAAAATACTTGTTACAGGTTCTGCAGATGGGCTTGGAAAATTGGCAGCGACGCAATTAATAGCAGTGGGTCATCAGATGCTTTTGCACACAAAAAATGCACAAAGGGCAGATGAAACTGCCAAAAAAGTAAAAGGCGCAGCAGATATTCTGATTGCTGATTAATCCTGTATTGAGGAAACCCAGGCATTGGCTGAAAAAGCCAGCGCTTGGGGAACTTTTGATGTAGTGATCCATAATGTAGGAATTTATAAAGTAGAAAAAAATAGTTTAAGTATAAATAGACTGCCTCTTCTGTTTGCTTATCTAACATTTTTGTCACACTGAGGGGGTAATTATTTATAAAAATCAATATTAATGACAGGAGAATTTAAAAATTAAATCTCCTCAGATTATCGTCATTGCGAGAAGGCTTTTTCAGCCAACGAAGCAATCTTACAACTATCGCTAGTAACGAGCGCTCTAAGAT
>NZ_JBFTRT010000068.1:0-20367 GCF_056399685.1 Pedobacter sp. 01N416 | reverse complement strand
GAAACTATTCAGTGTGCTTTCTGAGCTCAGTTCCGATTTTCCCTTTTCTAAAAATATCAATGTTTTTAGTTCCAGATACGCCAACGATTTTTATTTCGATCTCACTACCGATCAATTTGCTAAACTGATTGATTTTCAGAGTAAACAGGTGTATACCAATGTTTATGCGACCATCGAGAAAAAATTGATGGGCAAGCTGTGTAAGTACGATTTTCGGACCGAATTTTATATTGGTTTAAAATCGGGCGAACTGGTAATTGAAGTGTATAAATTTTTGGATATAGACAGTTATTACCTGTTTTTTCCAAGCCGAAACCTGTTCTTGTTCTGCGATTTAACCATTTTGAAAGATTTGGATATGTCTAATAATCTTTCAGAACGGGAACGGATTGTACAGGAACTGCAATATAAAAACGATAAGTTAAAAAGTAATGCTGCGGTTTTAAAAACGGCAATTCCAAACGAGGTTGTTAATTTGTTAGAAGATAGTTACAGTAAAATATCTGACATCAATTTCTTGAACCACCTCAATAATTTCGATGTACAATCGAATATTTTGAAGACAATGTTAAAGACGGATTTGTTTTAGGTTGGTTTTTACCAACTAAGACACCTGGGCGCAGCTAAGAAGTATCGTGCCGATTAATCATCACTATCGCAAGAAATCGTCATTGCGAGGAGGAACGACGAAGCAATCTTACAACTAAGGCTTTATGCCAGGTTAGTTAAGTTTTGGAAATCAATTATAGCACTTTTCGGTATTGGCAGTCCCGCTTTTTATTCCAAGTCCTCGCTCGTGCCTCGCTGTGGGCTTTACATTGCAATCGGGTTTAAGTGGCAGAGTTAGTGGTACTATTAAGATATTCTACCTACTAACCTTTGTTAAATAAACCCGACAGAGCGGAATAGCCCGCAGCGCAGCGAGGATTATAAGCGATGGCGGGGCCACAGCACCTATTAAACACCGAACGCACGTTTCCAAAATAGAGAAGTCGTTATTGGTGGAGAGGAACGAAGAAGCAATCTTAAAACGTTTGTTAATCATCCTTTCGCATTAAGATTGCTTTGTCGGCTGAAAAAGCCTTCTCGCAATGACGATTTTGTGATAGGAATTACTACCTCGTCAATACCGCCAGTTTCTGTTTAAACAGATCGATTGTTCTGCTCCAGGCTAGTTTTGCTGCGGCTTCGTTATATCTCGTAGGTGAGGTATTGTTGTTAAAGGCATGGTTTACACCATCGTATATGTAAATTTTATAATCAATTTTATTGTCTTTTAATGCCTGCTCATAAGCTGGAATCCCGGCATTAATGCGTTCATCCAGGCCACCATAATGCAACATTAAACTCGCTTTAATTTTAGGAATATCTGCCACATTGGCCTGTGCGCCATAATAAGCAACAGCTGCCTGCAATTTAGGGTCGTTAACTGCTAATTTATTGGCCATTCCACCTCCCCAGCAAAAGCCAACACAGCCTACTTTACCATTGCCGTCTTTTCTATTGCGTAAATAATCCAATCCTTTTAAATAATTCTGTAAGTTCTTTTCAGGATCTAATTTACCGATCAACTCGCGTCCCTTATCTTCATCCGTCGGGGTTCCACCAAGCGGCGAAAGGGCATCAACACCAAGGGCCAGGAAACCTTCGGCGGCAACACGTTTGGTAACATCAATAATATGTGGATTTAAACCTCTGTTTTCATGAATAACCAATACGCAGCCTAAGTTCTTTTTGCCTTTGGGTTTGGCCAGTACAGCTTTCATTTCACCGTCAACACCAGCGTAGGTAATATTTTCAACTTCGATATCATCACTGTTAAAATCTGCTGCAGCGGCGTAATTATTTTCTAGCATTGGCAGAATAGTCATAGCCAATGCTGTGCTACCAGCCAGGATAGCCAGCTTTCTCATAAATTTTTTTCTGCTTACCTGACTATGGGTATATTCATCGTACAGGTTGATTATTTTCTGATCCATCTTATTGATTTTGAATTAAAATACAAGATAAACAAGGATGTCGAGATTTGAGGTAGCATTGCCTAAAAATTACAATACATTTCTTCCCATTTTTTAATCAGTGTTACACGGTGTTTCGTATAACGCGGGGTTAAGAAGGCATTCGACCAATCATCGTAATTATCATAAAAGAATTTCAGGAAGAAAATATGAAAGGTGATACCCAGATATGGAATGGCTTTTAATTCATCATCAGTTAACGGCCTAACTTGCTGGTAAGCGTTTAAAAAGGTATCGAAATCCTTTTCTGCCTGCTCTTTGGAGATTAGGTTATTCAATTGATGGAAAAAATAATGGTTAAGGAACGACATTAAATCGTTAATCAGGTAGCCTTCACCTGCAAAATCGAAATCAAAAAAGGTAATTTTTCCCGCTTCATCAAAATGGAAGTTTTTAGGAAAAAAATCATAGTGGCAATAGCCATAGCTGAATTTTGAAGTATCAAATCCTTCGAACTTTTTAACCACTTTATCAGCAATGTTGGTCAGGTAGTCAAATTCCTCAGGCATTTCTGTAAAATGAGGTTTTAAATCGCGCAAAGGCTCAAATAAAGTCGTTTCAAAGTTGAATACCGGTCTTGCATTATTCAGCTTTATTGAAGAAGTACTTTGGTGCAAGGTGGCAATGTCTTGCCCCAATTGAACAAGATGTGCATTTTTCAGGTCCAAAATTACCTTTCCTTCAGCAAAAGAAAACAGTATACCATTTCTTAAACCTTCGATGGCATTAAACTGTTGAATTTGTTTCCCATTTACATCGGTTATGGGGTAGGAAACTGAGTTTCCGTTTATCCTTAAAATATTGAGCAATTCCACTTCAGCTTCAATTTCGTTGCGTTTTCGGTGTGCATCGCGGTAGATTTTGAAGATATATTTCTGGCTTCGGTTTTCGAGAATATAAGTGTCGCTTACGTTTCTGATGAGTAATCGGCATGTTGTAGATGGGGCTAACTGATAAGCTTCAATTAAATAATCTTTTAAGGCAGCGGCTGATAAGGTGGAGTATTGGGCTGGGAAAATATTTTGCATAAGTAGCGCTTTGGGGTTTCAAATATAAATTTTAGAAATGACATCTTAACCATTAATTAAGACTACCTTACCCACCTTAGGCATATCGTTTTAAGATTAATACAATCTGTTGGAAAAAATATTTGATTGCCTTATCGATAGTTTTATCGAAGATAAAGTGGGTATAGCAGAAAACTTTTTAAGTGTTTCTTTAGCGGCCCATCTTAAAGATAATCTGATCGGGTTATTTGAAAATAAAAAACTTTTAAATGCTGGCTTGGGTAACGATACGGTTGTGAATCAAAACAAGTTGATTAGAAGCGATGTGATTTACTGGTTAGACAGAAAGCATAATAACCAACACGAAAATGATTTCTTCGATCTGATGGACGAACAGCGATTGGAAAATAGAAGATGGAGGAGAGCTACGCATTTACCATGTTGATGAGGAGCAGAATATCTCGCCCAATAACGGTAAAAGTATTTTCTTTAAAAGTTCAGATCTGGCACACGAGGTATTGCTTACCAATAAACAAAGGATGAGTATTACAGGCTGGTTAAAGGTCGGTTAAATTTAATCCTTAATATCAAAAAATAAATCGCTATTACAGGCGATTCTCATTCAAAGACGTGTCCTTAGGTTGAGTCATAAATATAGATTTGTCACCCTGAGCTTGTCGAAGGGCCTATTAAATACGCTATAAGATGTTTCGACAAGCTCAACATGACACCATCTGCAGTAAATCGCCTTTATGATACAACCTCATCTATTTTTGAAAATCGTTGTTGATAAGACCCTGAAACAAGTTCAGGGTGACGACCCTCTCCGTAGATTCCAGGTTTCATTCGACTCCGCTCGAAATGACGAAACTACCGGGGATGATGGACCATTTAGTTTTGGTCAATAAAAAAGCGCCGTTTCCTCATTTCAGGATTGGCGCTTCACTTGTTAAACGACTAGGTTTAATACGATTATGATCAATTTGCTCTAAAACCCTTTGGGGTGCATTGCATCTGACGTTTAAAAAATATATTAAAATTTGCTGGGTACTCGAAACCCAAACAATAAGCGATCTGTGCAATATTCCATTCGGTATGTTTCAGCAAAGCCACTGCTTCGGTTGCTATCCTTCTCGAAATATGCTCAGAAGTTGTTTTGCCCGTTACTTCCTTTACTGCATGGTTTAAGTGATTTACATGCACCAACAAGCGGAAGGCAAAATCGTGGGCTGTTTTCAACTCCAAAATATGCTCTGTAGAACCAATGGGGAACTGCCTTTCCAATAATTCGATAAATAAGGAAGTTAAACGCGCCGATGCATTATTCTGTTTAAAGATAACATCCTGAGGTTTTACCTTTAGTGCTTCGTGAACAATAAGTTGTACATAGTTTCTTAACAGATCGTATTTATGGATGTAATCGCCATCCATTTCTTTCATCATTTTAGTAAAGATATCCGTTAAGATAACTTCCTGCTCTTCGTTAATATGAATTACCGGGCTATCATTAATCCGCCACAATAAAGAATCGCGAAGGATTTCGTTACGGTTATGGATAAAATTCTCGGTAAATAAACAGAAGAAACCGGCAGGTTTTGGCGAAGTACTTTCCCATGAATATGGAATATTCGGATTGGTAAACAGTAATGCCCGTCCTTTAATTTCAATCTGCGCATCAGGGTAATGCAAAATCCCATTGCCTATGATCAGCGAAATTTTATAAAAATCTCTGCGGCTGAAAACAGATGGTACGTTGCTGCAAACAGTAGTCCTGTTAAAAACATTAAAGTGCCCGATATCATTGATCATCCCTAAGCTTGGTGTAGGAATTTCAGGCCTTGTGATTTTTAATTTATTGTAAAAATCTTCTAATGTTTCCTTTTTTTGAAGGGTAGAAAGCTCTTGACTTTTTGATAACATATTTTAAGTGCTTAATACAAGTAAAGTTAGGGTTTAATCACCGTTCCTTCATGCATTTCCTCGGTTGGTTCTGCCACTAATTTGTCACCTTCTGCTAAATCGCCGAAAACTTCTACCTTATCGTCGGTTTCACGGCCTTTTTTTACGCCTACTTTAACCGCTTTGTTATCGGCTACTTTTAACACGAATAATCCTTCGCTGGTATCCAATAAAGCTTTTTTGGAAATGATAAAGGTACTGGCATTGGCCGGAAGCGGAATGTTCACTTCAGCAACCATACCCGGTAATAAAACCTTCGAAGCATTTGGTACATCCATTTCAATGCGTTCAGAACGTAAGCGTAGATCTAAAGCGCCTGATAAACGTTTCACTTTAGCCTTAAAGGTCTGGCTAGGCAAAGATTTAACGGTAAAACTAATCTCATCACCAGCTTTTAAATATCCGGTATAAACTTCTGGAATGGAAACGGCCAAACGCAGGTTTTTTTGATCCTGTAGAGTAAATAAAGGTAAATCAGAGCCTTTACCCGTTGGACCAACGTAAGCTCCTAAATTCACATTTCTGGCTGAAATAATTCCGCTGAAAGGTGCCCTGATGGTTAAATAATCCTGAACTGAACCTACTTCTTTATAAGCGGCTTTTGCTGCTTCAAGCTGTGCAAGATCTGCATTTTTTTTTGCCATAGCCTGGTCCAGGTCGTTTGTAGAGATCGTTCCAGGCGTTTTACTGGTTTCATACAAACGGTTATAATTCGCTTTGCTCGCAGTATAAATGGCTTCCTGTGCTTTTATCCGCGACTGTGTTGCAGCCAGTTGGGAAGTCATTTCAGGTGCTTCCAAAGTCATTAACAATTGACCTTTACTTACCTCTGAGCCGATATCAACTTTTAGGGTTTTTACGAAGCTGCTTACTTTAGCATATAAATCAACTTGTTGCAAAGCAATTAATTCGCCTGGCAAACTCAGTTTGGTGGATAGCTTCTCTTTTTTAAGATCGAAGGTGGCTATAGCTGCTTCTTTTTCTTTCTTGGGTGTTACTTTCGATTCGGAGTGCCCACAGCCATACATGGCCGTTAACACTAAAAATCCTGTACTTAATAATCCTGTTGAAAATATCTTCGTATTCATTTATGATGATGATTTATTCTTTTTCTTGTAAACCTTTAATGTAATGGATGCTTTCTTCGTCTTCCGGATCAAGCGACATCGAATTGGTAGTCTGTTTTCCCTGAACCCATGCAAATACCAATGGCAAGATAATGAGTACGGCGAATGTTGAAGCCAGTAAGCCACCAATAACGGCTCTGCCTAATGGAGAAACCGCTCCACCACCTTCACCATGACCGATGGCCATTGGCAACATACCCGCAATCATCGCAATACTCGTCATGATAATTGGGCGCAAACGTAATGCTGCGGCTTCGCGTGCCGATTCGAGTGCATTCCCATTGTGCTTTCTTAGTTGCTCAGCATTGGTGATGAGCAATACCGCATTGGCGATAGATACCCCGACCGACATGATAATCCCCATATAAGATTGCAGGTTTAAGGTTGATCCGGTAATGGTTAATAACAATAGTGAACCTAAAATAACTGCTGGTACAGTGGCTAAGATAACCAATGGAACTTTAAAAGACTGGAAATTGGCTGCCAGCATCAGGAAAATTACCACAATGGCCACAAATAAGCCAGATTGTAAGCTGTCTAAAGTATCAGTTAACACTTTACTTAAACCGATGGCGGTAACATTTAACCCCCTTGGCAGTTCGCCAACGTCTTTGATGGCTTTTTCTACATCTTTTGATGCTGCACCCAGATCCATATGGTAAAGGTTCGCCGTTACCGATAGGAAAGGCATAGCACCAATGTTATCGTTTTCGCCAGCCGTGGTATCAGCAGTAATTTTTGCCACATCGCTCAAAACTGGTCGTGCCGAATTTTTCAATAACGGAATTTCTCCAATATCATCTTTACTGGTCATTTGGTTAAGTGGTACCTGAACCTGAACACTATAAGGCAAAGCCGCTTTTTCATCTAACCAGATATTTTTGTCCGTATAACGTGATGATGAAGTTGAGGCAATTAATGATCTCGAAATATCGGCCATATCCACCCCGATCTGTGCTGCACGGGTCCTGTCGATATCGATATTTAATGATGGATATTTAATGGGCTGTGCTAGCTGAACATCGCGCATGTAAGGGATTTCCTTCAGTTCTGCGAGGATTTTATTGGCATACTTTTCATTCAGCTTTTTGTTTTTGCCTGCAATACGTACTTCAACAGGGGTAGGAGAGCCCTGGCTCAATACCTTATCCGTTAGCTCTATCGGCTCGAAAGAAAGTTTAACATCAGGCAGAACTTTTTTGATTTTCTCCCTGAACTGATCTTTAAAATCATCCATATCTTCCTCAAAGTCTTTTAAACTTACCTGGAAAACAGCTTCGTGCGGACCTGCCATAAACTGATAGATCGGGTTTACCGAAAACTGGGCAGGGTGTTGACCAACATAAACAGAAGAAATGCCCATATGCTCTTCTCCGACCATTTTTTTCAGCTCAGCCAAAACCATATTTGCTTTTTCTTCGGTACGTTCTAAACGTGTTCCATCAGGTGCACGTAAACGCAATTGAAACTGACTTGAGTTAACTCTCGGCAAAACATCGCGACCAATGTTAGCCAATAATAACGCAGCTAAACCGATAATTACCACTAAATAAACCAAAACGACAGATTTTCGGTAAGGCAGTATCCGATCAAGGAAACGCATAAAACGGTTCCGGAACCGATCAAAGAAACCAATTTTGCCATTGCCACTAAAATCTTCACGCTCAACCAGTACTCTTTTTTGGCTCAAGGTATCTTTTTCCGATTCGAGTGTAATGCCAGTTGCGGCAAAATCAGCCTCGTCCTGAGTAATGCCCGGGTGATGTTCACTGCCTTTTTTTGGGTGTGCAACCATTAGCCAGTTGGCCATAATGGGTACGAAAGTTTGTGATAACAGGAATGAAACCACCATCGAAAAGCCGATTGCCAATGCCAAGGGTAAGAATAATGCTCCTGGAATCCCTGTCATGGTAAAGGCAGGTGCAAATACGGCAAGGATACAAAACAGGATTAACAGTTTCGGGAAGGCGATTTCCTTACAGGCATCCCAAATGGCCAGGGCCTTGGGTTTGCCCATATCAAAATGCTGGTGGATGTTTTCTATTGTTACCGTCGATTCATCTACCAGAATACCAATGGCTAAAGCCAATCCGCTCAGGGTCATGATGTTGATCGTTTGTCCGAATAACTTCAGGAACAAAACACCCGCAATAATAGAGGTTGGAATGGTGAGGATTACAATCAATGCTGCACGTTTATCGCCCAGGAAAAGTAAAACCATCAAACCTGTTAATATCGCACCGATTGCGCCCTCACTGATCAGACTTTTTACAGCGTTGATTACATAAACAGACTGGTCGAACTCGTAAGAAAGTTTAACATCTTCCGGTAAGGTATTTTGGATGTTCGGTAGGTTTTTCTTTAAGTTTTTAACCACATCCCAGGTAGAGGCATCCCCAGATTTAGCGATACTTAAGTATACCGAGCGCTTGCCGTTGATTAAGGCATAACCTGCAACTAAATCGGCCCCATCTTTAACCGTTGCTACATCGCGGAGCTGCAAATTTTGCACGCTGCCTTTAAATAAGGGAATGTTCTCAAAATCTTTAACCTTTTTAATGGTATAATTGGTTGGTGTGATATAGTTTTTATCACCTATCCTCACATTTCCTGAAGGTGCGGTTTGGTTATTTAGCCTGATGGCTTCTACTACTTGATCTACCGTTAGGTTATGTGAACGTAAAAGTGACGGATTTACATTGATTTCTATCGTTCTCGGACTACCTCCAAAAGGAGCAGGAGAAAGCAAACCTGGTATAGCTGAAAAACTAGGGCGCACATAAGTATTGGCCAGATCCTGTAATTCATTGTTGGTGCGGATAGGGCTGCTTAATACCAATTGTCCAACAGGAAGTGATGAAGCATCAAAACGGATCACGAACGGTGGTTGCGAACCTGGCGGGAAAATAGCTTGCGCCCTAGTAGATAGCGCACTTAGTTCTGCCGCCGCCTGGGCCATGTTGGTACCCTCGTAATAGGTTAGCTTCATTAACATTAAACCCTGTGTGTTTTTGGTTTCGATGCTTTTAATACCGTTTGCAAAAAGCAGGATATTAACGTACTGTTTACCAAAATAAGCCTCCATTTGGTCGGGTGTGTAACCACCAAAGGGGTGCGCAATATAAATCACCGGAAGGTTCATCTGCGGAAGAATATCAACCTTGATCTGATTGATAGCCCCAATACCGAAAAAGAACAATCCAGCTACTAAAACTAAGATGGATATGGGCTTGCGGAGTGCGAAACGTATTAAATTCATTTATATAGCCAGATTAAAATTCGTTGATAAATATGTCGTAATTGCCGAGTGCTGCCGATTTTAGCAATAAGGCCTGCCAAACATTGGTAAAGGCAATATCCCGATCGGTTTCGGCACGGTTTAAGGTAAACAGGGCCTGTGTAAGATCCACCAAAGTGGTGAGCCCGTTTTTGTAGAGCGTATTTTTCTGCAGATAAGCATCAGATGCTGCTTTTACCTGAATAGGTGCTTCTCTGTAATTGGCCAAAGCGTTGGTTAGTTTAGTTTCTGCAAGTGCCAATTGTGCTTTTAGTTGCTGATCAACCAGATTATATTCTTCCTTCAAACCCTGGCTAATGTATTCCTGTGCACGTACCTGCGGGCGGTTTTTAAGTAAGGTTGACAGGTTCCAGGTCATTCCTATGCCAATCAAATAGTTTCCACGGGTAGGGTTTATGCCATCAGCATAACTGGTAGAATAAGCAGCCTGATCTAAGGCATAACCTGGACTAAAACCCGAACCACGGCCCTGCATTACACCGAATAAGCTAAACGTAGGGTAGTATAATTTTTTGAAATAATTAACCTGTTGCTGGCTAACATCAACACGGTTCTGGTAAAACTTTAATAGTGGATGTGAGCTTTTGATCACTGTATCTTCTAGCAGGTTGCCGGGAATACGCGTAATTGAAGCAGTATCTAATTCGTATGATGTTGCGGTTAATCCCATTACCACGCCCAAACGGTTGGCCTGTTCCTGCTCTAAATCTTTAGCTTTTGTTAGTGCAATTTTGGCATTAGAAACTTCTGCTTTTGCGAAAGAAGAATCTACTCCCGCAATTAATCCGTTTTTAGCCCTGATGATGGCCGTATTTTTAAAGGTAATAGCGCGATCGAGATTTTTCTGTTGCGATTTGCTTAACCTTTGCGCAGCCAGCAGATTTAAATAGGCAGCAGAAACACGGATTTCCTGCTGGAATTTTTCCTGTTCCAGATCATTTTTGTCTCTTTGGTAAGTGGCATCGGCAATTTTAATGCGTTCTCTGATTTTTCCGAAAGTGAAGAAATCCCAGTTTACATTGGCCAGATAGAGCCCCCCAAATGCAGCATTCCAGTTTTGTTTGTCTAGAGCAGGACCAGATGAGGCCGTTCCCAAACCACCAAGACCATATTGAGGCCCATTTTGGCCGTTAATGGTACCATAATCCTGTTGGGCACTTAAACTGAAGTTCGGTAAATACTCCCTTTTGGCCTGTTGGATAGATGATTTTGATGCATTGGCATAATTATCTTTAGCCTTAATGGTGCCATAATTGCTTAATGCAGTGTTAACAGCTTGCTTAAGGCTAAGTGTTTGTGCATTTATGCCGATGGATAAACTGATAAAGAATAATAACGAAAAATAAAATAAAGATATACGAGACATAGTGTATAATTTACACGGCAAATGTAAATGATGATCGTTATATCAAAGTATTCGGTTCAAATCAAAAATTATGCGAATCAAATAATAATCGAATTGTTACTTAAGGCGTAAAAAGGGACAGTTTCTGTTGCTAAAAACCTGAGTTCGATTATTAAATTGTAAAAATAACTATCAGACAAGGTTTATTCCTAACCTCATCGTCATGCTGACTTGTCTTACAAGTAGAATAGTGTTTTCAATTGTCTTGTAGCTACTACGTGGTCAGCATCTTTTTTGGCAGGAAAGACCCTGAAATAAATTCAGGGTGACGACCGACTTAACCCAAAACTGAGYTTAGATAATCAAATCAGTATTTAATTATCGAACTCAGRTTAAAAATAACAAGAGGTCTGTACCATAAAAATGAATATTAGTGACAGAGGATTTTTAGTGCTATATGGCGAAGAGGAATCGTCATTGCGAGGAGGCCTTTTCAGCCGACAAAGCAATCTTACAACTATCGATAGTAGCGAGCGCTTTAAGATTATTCATTTTTGCAGTTGCTTTTTAAGGCATTCATGAGCTCACTTTGTTCGGTTATCTTCGTACCTCGCAATGACGAATTTTCTATTGGAATCTGCAATGATAGCCTGTCTAGACCTGTTATCTCGCAAGACGTTATTAGCAAGGTGTTTATGATTGCTCTGTATAACTTTTAAAATTATCCAGAATGGCCTGCCAGCCACCACGTTGCATTTCGATCGGATTGGTAGATTCGGCATCGAAAGTTTCGGTTATCCTGGTTTGTTCACTCAGTGCATCAAAAACAATGCTTACCGTTCTGCCATCTTCCATGGTATATTCGATTTTTTTATGCTGGTCAACTGTGGTATATGTTCCGCCGAAATCAAAACTCATGCTGCCATCTTTTGCCGCCATAGTGCTTTTAAATTTACCGCCAACTTTTAAATCGTTTTCTGAATAAGGGGTATGCCAATCTGGTGAGGCAAAGGCCCACTTAGTAATGTGATCTGAATTATTCCAAAATTCCCAAACTTTTTCTACGGGTGCATTTACTGTCGTTTCTACGGTGATTGATGTTTTATTTTCCATGTTTTAAGGTGTTTAATTTTTTAATAAAGTTATAGGAACTTTAACAACTCAGAAAGAGCAAATGCGACAAAATAGGGGGTGATATGCCACTATTATTTAGTTAAGTTTTACAATTAGAGAAATGGTTAACTACAGATAAAAAAAATGCACACAGGTAATTAATTTAAAATACCTGTGTGCATCTCCAAACGACCAACTAAGCCTAAATGACTAAAAATTATCGAATATTTTATTCTTTAATCGAGTTGAATGCTAGTGCAGGTCCGTATAAATAAAGGTTATCGTGTCTTTGGATACTAAGCCGCTCATATTTCCGCCTGTGTAAACTGCCTTATAACTCGATCCTTTTTTCAGGTCGTAGGCTTTAAGTAAATCGGCATTTGCAACCAGGCTATCACCTGGGTTTACCTTCGAATAACTCGATGCAGGAGGTGGCATTACTCTTTTGGCCATTGCGCCTTTGTACTGTGCTTCTTCTCCTTTTTCGTTCGTAATGCTTAAATAGCTGCTCATTAAAGGTTCGAAAGGTGTATGCCAGATACAGAAACTTTTTACACTATCGGTATTGTTGTACACTACAAACCTTAGCAATAGTGGGTCGCCGGTAGCTACATTGCCATTTATTTTCATTTTAACCTCAAGCGAATCGGTTTTATTAGCAGTAGTTTGAGGCATGCTTTCGCTTTTACTATTTGTGGTGTTTCTGGTGGCCTCACTGCAGGCAGAAAACAATACTAAAAGTGCAGGGATAATTATTTTAATGTTTTTCATGGAAGGGTTTTTTATATAAGCAAATGAATATTGATATTGTTTGATTAGCATCAAGCTAAAACGATTAAGTATCAAATATATAATTAATTTATACAGCTGTATGGCAAATCCAGACTAATAAAAGACGATTAATTTGAATTGACTAAAAAGTAAGCAATTCGACAGGCATAACCTGTTGATTTTGAGTTGTGCTGATCGCTGATCCGTACACTTAATTTATGCGTTCCGTTAGTGAGTTGATCGCTGAGTAGCAGGTACCATGGCAAATGCAAGCTTGAACTCCATTGGGTGTAAAGATCGATCATTTTTTCTTCTCCGTCATCTATGCGGTAATGGAGTGCACCCGCATCCGGGCCTGATAAAATAGCAATCCCCACGGTGTTTCCTTTAAAAATCAGATCAAAAGTACTGTTCCTGGTATTGCTTTCGAGCACTGGGATATTAACAAAACCTGGTCTTCCTTCCAGCCCGTCAGTTGGCTTCCAGTTTTTATTGATGCTAAAAGTATTTAAGTTTTCGGCGCTATTAATGCTAAGGTATTGTCCTTTGGTATAAGCAAATTTATCAATGATTTTAGGAAGACCTGCCGAAGCTTTCTCGTTGGCATTTTTCTGATTTTCTTCCAGATAAGTTTTAATGGTATTGAAATAAAGTTGTTGACCAAACGGTGATGGGTGCAGGTTTTTAAAATCAGCTGCCCAGGTAAATTCGCCATTGGCAATACGTTTATCAACTTCTAAAGCGAGATTAATAAATGGCAAGTGATAATATTCAGCCAAGTCGCTGTGTACTTTTACTTCAGTTGGGATTTTACCTTTATTAAAATCATCATTTTTATCTTCATCGGCAAAAGCCATCATTACGATATCCGTTTTCGGGTTCTTGCTTAAAGTATGTCTGATAATGCCTTCTAAAGCACGGCGCTGTGTTTGTTCAGCGGTTTTGTTGGCATGGTCGTTAACAGCCGATTCTAGAAACAAGAGATCAATTTTTCCACTGTCGAGTACATCGCGCTGAAGGCGGAACGCGTGTGGTAGACTACCCAATGATGGAATACCTGCGTTAATGAACCTGAATTTTGTTTGCGGATAAGTTTTGGCTAAATAATTACTTACCAATCCACGCCAGCCTTCCATATTGGTAATCGACCCGCCTAAAAAAGCCACGGTTACCGCTTCGTTTTTTCCAAATTTTTCTGCTATAGTATGGCTATAACCGTTAAAAGTGATGAACGACGATGATTGTAACTTGTTTTGCGCAAAGCTTTTGGAAAATAGTGCCGTAAAGAGTAATGTCAGGCAAAGAAAAGAGGTTAGTTTCATGTTGATTAGAAGAAATCAAAAGTAATAAAATTTACAATTGATGTGTGTTTCCAGCAATAATTTACTTGCATGATGGGTAACCAAAATTTACTTGCATGATGGGTAACCAAGCGATTGTCAGCCTAAGGGGTAATTTATGGTATGAAAATCCATATAAATTACAAGAGAATTTAAAAGAGGTGAGTCGATTAGAAGTATCGTCATTTCGATCCCGAAGATTCGGGAAGAAATCTTTAAATTCGATTTTCAATAACATAGTTTAAAGATCTCTCCTCCGAAGGAGTTCCTTTGGAACACTCCGCGGTGCTTCGGTCGAGATGACGATATTTCTATTGGAATCTGTTAATGATAATGGAGTCGAAGGGTAATTTAAAGATATTACTGGTTCAATATTGGGAGAGCAATACCAGTACAATATATCTGGGTTTCCTCCCGCTTTCCGTTTTATCCCGATGAAKKATCGGGATGTTCACTCCAATCGGGTCTAGGTGGCYYGTTAGGTGGTACTRTTTTTGGCTGGGYGCTTACCTGCACAAGCCYTTGTTWATAAACCCGGTAGYAGCGGCAGCCCCCGATTCTTTACCGATGAATCGGCACTAATTAGCATTGGGGCTACAGCGAATAACGGGGCTGCTGTTCCCGAAGAGTTGCTGAACGATCGTTTTCAAAAAAAGAATATCGATGTTTAGTTTGTCGCAAGTTTTTTCTTCCTTCTAAACCTTTTCACCTGCCCCATGTGTTCAGTCGGGATATTATCGCCCAGCAATTTCCCCCAGGGTTTAAGTCCATCAATCCGATCAAAAATGATTTTCAGTACCGCAATAAATGGAATGGAAAGGAACATTCCGGGGATGCCCCAAAGTGCAGCACCCATTAATACAATTACGATAGAAATAAGTGCGTTGATCTGCACCTTGCTCGAAACAATGCGCGGTACAAGGATATTGTTGTCGATAAACTGAATGAGTGCATAGGCACCTATAATTAATAATTGAGTGGTAAAACCATCCATGGTTAAAGTTGCCATTAACACTGGTAAGGCTATGGCAATAATACCGCCGATATAGGGTAGCAGATTCAGTATTGCCCCTATAACACCAATTAAAATGGCATTTTGTACACCGAGGATCAGCAGGGCAGCAGAGTTCATTACCGCAACAATTGAAGTTTCGATCAATAAACCGATAATATAACTTTGTATTGCTGCTTTCGTTTCACCTAAAATCTCGGCAACTTTTTGTTTGTTCTCCTCCGAAAATACTTMATAAATAAAATTAAGGATAATTTTTTTTTACAGAAAGATCATAAAAGTATAAACGGGGATTAAAAAAACGACACTGAGCACGCCCATTAAGCCACTCAAGGTTTGGCCAATTAAAGCTTTACTTCCATTTGCAGCATCGTTAACCATTTGCATCTGTTTTTGCGAGGAGATTCCAAAGGTAGTTTGCAGCCAGGTTCTGATTTCTTCTAACAGTTGCGATAATTTGTGTTTAATGCTTTCCAGATCGTCGAAAAAGTGGGCAACCTGCGAGGATAGAAAATAGAGTATGGCAATTACGACAACAATACCGATAATCATAGCGAGCATAATGCTTACTATTTTAGGCATTTTTCTTTCAAAACGATTGGTAAGTGGGTTAAGCAATATCGCAATTAGCGCAGCGAAAGCAAGTGGCACAAGAATATCTCTCAGCACGCTCATTATAAATACTGTAATTACTAATCCTAAAAGAATTACAGGAGCTTTGATGTAAAATGGGTAGGTGAGCAGGACATCATTATTTTTTGGTATCAATTCACAGAARTAGCAAACAATATCCAGTTAATTTATAAATTTAGCACCATATTATAATAATAATTAAAAACTCCCCATGAAAAATAGCTTTTTAATAGCCATCTGTTTGTTTTTGTTTAGCCACATTTTAAGCGCTGCGGAAGTAGATACCGCTTTAACCTTTAGCAAATCGATGAACAAAAATATTAAAGCAGTGGTAATTAAACCCGATAGCTATAAAACAGGAAAAACCTTCCCTGTGGTTTACCTGCTCCATGGTGCCGGTGGTAACTATGCCGAATGGGCCAAAAAAGTGCCAGGAATTAAAAATCTGGCCGATCAATACCAGTTTATTATTGTGTGCCCTGATGGTAATGTAACCAGTTGGTATTTCGATAGTCCGGTAGATCCTGAATGGAAATATGAAACCTATGTAGCTAAAGAGTTGGTAAGCTATATTGATGAACATTATAAAACCATAGCCGAAAAAAAGGGTAGGGCCATTACCGGTTTGAGCATGGGCGGCCATGGTGCACTATACCTGGCCATTAAACACCAGGATGTTTATGGTGCCGTAGGCAGTATGAGTGGTGGTGTAGATATTAAACCTTTTCCAAATGGGTGGAATATCTCGAAAAGATTGGGAACACAGGATGAATTTCCAGAACGTTGGAAACAGAACAGTGTGATTGATATGATTTATCGCATTAAGCCAGGATCACTTGCTATTGCCATTGAATGTGGTACTGAAGACTTTTTCTATAAAATGAATGTACGTTTGCATGATGAACTCCTGTATAACAACATTCCTCATGATTTTACTGCCAGACCTGGTGTACACAACTGGGATTATTGGGCCAATGCGATTAAATTTCAGAGCGTTTTCTTAAGCAATTATTTTAACTCAAAACCTTAATATAGTTTAGGCGGCAAGCTGCACACCTACTTTATTAATGAGATTGTCTATATCAAATGGTTTAGCGATGAAATCGTTAGGATAACAGATAATGCCTCCTATATCATTTAAATTATGACTGGCCGAAATCATAATTACTGGAATGTGCAAGGTTAACTGGTCTGCTTTGAGTAGATTACAAAGATCTCGCCCATCCAGGCCCCCAAGCATCACATCCAACAAAATTAAATCGGGTTTAAATTCGCTAATCCGCTGGTTAAAATGACTTGCATCCATTAATCCACTTACCTGATAGCCTTCCAGTCTTAAAATCAATTCTATAACCTCCAGTATTTCCTGACTATCATCAACCACTAATATTTTTTTCATCTTCTCGTTCTCCTTCAGGTTATTGTTATTGCATTAACATATTGTAAATAAATAACTTGTGATTGATTAACAAGGGCAGGGCTAAAAGGTTTCGATCTATTTTGACGAAAGCACAACGTTTAGTTTTAAGCGTGCCGGTAGTCCAATCGAGAAAAATAATGAGCAGACTAGTAATCATGCAGATTGCGATAAAATTAAAATGATGTAGCGATAGTAATGTAGTTTGCATTAAAATTAATACATCATTTTAAGTAAAAAATTAACTTTTAGATTACATACAAGCTAAAGACTTACCATATTTTTGACCGTTCTCGAAATCTTATTTATAAAACAGGAAACGAAGATTTAAAACCAAAAATGAAATACTTAGTCAAAGAAATCAGTGACGGAAACTGCGATATTACATTATTGCCAGAGAACCTGAATGATAGAAATCTTTTAGCCGAAACAACGAAAAACCTTCAGCACGATTATCAAGAAGCTATCCAATCGCATTATGAGCATGCGTTGAAAAATGAAGTTCATGGCAATGCGGCATTTGTTTCCTTAAACAACGAGGAAAGCAATTATCCAAAAAGAGTAAATGTAAATTACCAGATTATCCTAAGTTAAGCGGATATTCTTCTGGCAAAGGCTTTCTTTATGGCAAAGAAAGCCTTTTTTATTTTAGGATTCTTTTGTTCCAAATGCAGTAAAATAAAAATGATGTTGATTCATTGCGCTTTTCTCAACATGGGCCATAAATGGCGGATACTGTTATTAATCCGAATTGCTGCAAATGGTGATAAAAATGTTTGCTGTGCCATATCAGCCATTCTTTATAGGTCATTGGTCCAAATGCGCCATGTATTTCGGTTTTTCCAGGTTCAGCGAAATACCGGTCAAAATCACGAAGTTCTGTCATTAACTGTTTAGTGGCACTAACCAGATCTGGATACAGTAACTTTTGCTGAGGTGTTCCGAATACTACATTCCTTGGTATTTCTACAGCGGTGTAGATATTGATTTGTCTGGCGTTGTTTGCTTCTTCTTCTGAAACTTCACAGAAAGGTTTCTTTTTGCCATTGGTATATTCAACCTGGCTTATCAAGTGTTCAACCATTTGTTGTGCGGTCATTTTTCCCCAAATAGCAAATGTGCTTGGTTGAAGTTTTAGCAACAGGCTTTCTAAATATTTACGGTTCTTTGGTGCTATTAGCTCGGTTAGCGGGTTCATTTTATATGGGGTGCAGGTTTACAGGTAAGCTGCTGTACAAATATATGCTATAGCTTAGCCGCGGAGTGGGGTGATCCAAGACAATTATAAGGCGATATTTGCCAATTGTATATTATCACAATAATAATTGAAATAGATTCTTGATCCTCTTTTTTCCAGATTCCTCATTTGAGCGATGAGATAAATAACTTGTTAAACAACAACCCTTTCATTTCTGAAAGCTTTTTGTTCGATTTTTTGTGTGTACAGTGAACGAGAAATTATTAGAACACCTTTCTGGCTTCTTGGAGTTATTAGAAAGGATTTTGGAGAAAGTTAATCTAGAAAATAGCGAGGAAGATCATGCCAGATCTGGAGTTGCAAAAATCTTTTGAGTGTTTGATGGCGAAGGGATGAGAGATTTTTACAACACCTAGGCAAATCAGTCGGTTTTGGAATAAATAATTTGATAAAATATTTAAAATTAGGTATTTATCAAATTATTTACTACGTTAGTTCTATAAAGTTCAATCTTAAAATAAATCAATTAACCACTCAAAAATAATTTTATGAAAATCAAAGTTCACACTCTATCAGTTATAGCGTTGGCGCTATTTTTTTTAACATCTTGTAAACAAACAAAAAAAATTGAGCTTGACGAAAATAGCAAAAATAAATTTAAAATATTTGATATTAACAAATTGCCAAGTGAAGCATCACTAGTTGAGGAAGGAGCTGCTGGAGGAAAGAATCCTCTTGTTATAGAAGCCTTACCAAAATACTATACTAAAAGAAAAATATTTCAAGGCTTAGCCGGTTTAAGTTATGACCTTGTTTACATCCCTGGGAATATAGTGAAATTTGACGAAACTGACTCTTCGTATACAATTGTGACGCTTGATCCTGTATTGCTAGATTCATTAGCTCCAAGTATTAAATCGCTGGATAATGCGATAGTTTATAGCAGCAAAATTAATAATACGGCAAACTTTAATGCAACGGCCTTAATTGGCTCAGCATCCGTAGGTGCAAAGGAAATTATGGAAATTGTTATACAAGATGTAACAACTTCTATAGTGCCAAAAAATTATGTAGATAAGGATGCCATAAAAGCACTTATTAGTACGCTTCCTGCAGCAGACCTTAAAAAATATTTTTTTGTGAAAACTGCAACTCTTACACTAATTAATAATAAAAGATTTGTTGAGGCAGATTTAACGGCAAAAGTAAATGCAAGTTTTGTAACAGCAGATGGAAGAGCTTATTCTAGCAACAATAAGTTTTCACAAGATAGAGTAGTTAGTATCGATTTAATCTCACTTAAAGATGCCTTACTGTAAGATTTCGGTTTTATTAATGTTTGGGTTTTCTTTAATTCCTTTCTTGTCAATTGCCCAAGAGGTTTACCCAACTGGAGAAAAGGAAACAAGTGCTCTAGAAATTAAAGAGGGCAGCCCAGTAATTTACAATAAAAGCCAAAAGCCGTTAGAAAATAGTATTGATTTAGAATATATGATGCCAGTTGCAGGTTACCAAGGGAAAAACAAACAATCTTGCTGGGCATTTGCAACGACTTATGCTTTAAGAAGTGTGTTGGATAAGCATAAATCTTTAATTGACGGTAATAAAAATACTGACTTTAAAAAAGTGTATAGCCCAGAATATGTTTATCAATATTATAACCAAGGTAATGAGGGCTGCGATTTTACGGCACGATCGATAACAATGCTTGGTAAGATTTTACAAGATGGAGGAGTAAAATACTTAGATTTAAAGTATAGTCCTACTGTTTGTACAATGAAGTTGGATCCAATTCTTAAAATTAAAGCGAGTAAAGCAGCAATGCCAAACTATGAAGTTGTTGAAGTTAATGACATCTATACAATTAAAAAGGTGCTTAACGACAATATCCCTTTAGTGCTAAGTGTAAAGATTGATAAGTATTTTCAAACTTCTGGAAATATTACTAAGTCAAATCCTTTTTGGAAAACAGCAGCTGCATCTAATTTTAGCCATGCAATGGTTATTGTTGGGTATAGGGAGGATATTAAAGCATTCAAAGTATTGAATTCTTGGGGAGTTGGTTGGGGAGATAGAGGATATGTTTGGATATCTTATTCTATTCTTGAAGGAGGTGCAATGAACTATGC